>CAYHWZ010000001.1:0-24409 GCA_964359975.1 uncultured Elusimicrobia bacterium
TGCCCATCAGCGCAGGCAAAATCGGCCGCAACGGAGCAAGACGCGGGTCATTTTCAAAATCTTCGATAAGGAGCGGTTCCTCGATGGACGCAACCGAACTGTGCCCGTTGGCCCCAATCCCTGCGATAGGTATTTCCTGCGAAACCGCCATTTCAATTCCCTGAACATTGACGCAGTTCAGTCTGCCGCTTTCGTTGATCAAAAACAGCGCGCCGCGTTCCATTTTGCCCACGCGCCGGAACACGTCCAGCACTTTTTTTTCAAGTATCGGCATTTCCAGCACGGAGGAAAGTTCCTGCGCCGCCTGGTTCAGCGCATAGAGGTCAACGCGCATGCTTTCCAGATAACGGATGTTGGAAATGAGGTCCGCCTGCAGAGTTTCCGCGTTGGCTGGTTTCATGCCGAGTCCCATGGCCGGGCAGATTGTGAGAAAATCACAGCTCTTGCACACGTCGCCCGGAGTGGGGGCATACTTTTGTTCTTTGCGGATGGTTTCCACGTGCCGGCTAATTTCACGTTCCACGGTCTGGATTTCTTCGGGAGTTTTTCTGATGGTGAGCTGCTCGTTGTCCATGAGGAAAAATATGGTCCCCTGCGACGGCATGAACCGCAATTTTTTCCAGCAGGCCAGAAAGTAGAGCGCCATCTGGAAATCGTAGTCCTCTTTCTCAATGCCCGGATGCGATTTGGCGACTTTGTAGTGAATGACTTCGTGGCTGCCGTCGGGCAATTTGTCGATGCGGTCTATGCGTCCGGTCAGATTAAATCCCGGCAGCGCGATGCGGAAAAATTCTTCGATGAATTCAGCTTCGCCTTTGCGGTCATTGGAATTGAGAAAGTTGGATACCGCGGCCATGGCCTGCGACTTGTAGCTGGCTTCTTCTTCCTGTGAATCGTATCCGGTGGAAATCCAGTTTTCCCTGAGCAGCGACTGGAGTTTTGCGAGCGAACGCTCGGCGGGTTCTTTGACGGAATAAAATTTGCTGAGAGACTGATGGAGGGACCGTCCGACGGAAAAATAGGCGCGTTCGCGCTGATAGAGCGCGGCCAGGCGGTCAACATATTTAAATTTATATTTCTGCGGACAGTCCAGAAATGTTCGCAGTGAGGTGTAGCTGACGGATATTTCCAGCGGACTCACATTTTCCCCTTACTAACTTTATACCAAATGGCGAAACCGCGCGCAATAGCACGGGCTCCCCCGTCCTGTTGATTCATTTTCGGGGATATTGGATAATAGGAGATAGTGAATAATCGTGTAAGAACTACGCAGTCGGACACACACCACTGATATCTCTAACTTTGAAATGTTTTTGGCAGTGAAAATAGTTAGAAAATTAAAAAGTCAAGAGCGGCACCGTTTCTATATCGCCGAACAGAACAAGAAAGGCAAAAAGTTGTAGGGCGGAATTGTACTTAAAGAAAAGAATAGTTGGCGCTATCACGATGGGGCGAAATATGAATACAATCCAAACAAACTGAAAGATTGGAAGTTTCTGGATTTGAACTAAATTTATGGCAACGATTAAGAAAACTGACGGCGGAATAGAGTATCTATTTGGATTACTGAAAGAAAAAACAAAGACAGTCACTCGTGCCGCTTTTTGGAAAATCCCCCACAAAAACAGCCAGCATGAGGATATTTGTCTCAAGATCGGCAGATATAACAAAAACGGTTTTGCACCCGAAACACTTGAAAATACAAATCCAAAAAGCGAGCTTACCTCAGACAATGAGGAGTTTCAAAAATTGCTTGAGTTTTTGTCGGATAACTACGAGCCGTTTAAGAAAGGGGTCAAGAAATATATCCCGCTCAATGAGAAGTTTGACCAAAAGAGAATTGAACATCTGAAAGCAATTTTTGATAATCCTGACAAGCAAACAGTTTTAGACTTCATAGCAAAGAACAACATATTGCCCGATGACTTGATTGCAGGATTGCAAAATCAAGCGCGAATGAACTCTGTTCGGGAATTTAAAACCATGCTCGACCAAAATTTAGTTGAGCAGAAATGGCAAGAATGGTTAAAGCAGAATGATTGGGTACTCGGAAGCGAGTTTGTGAGGATTTTGGACGAGCGGGAAATAGATACTGCAAACATTACAGATTATTTAATGCAAGCGTATGACGGCTTTCTTGATATTGTTGAGATAAAGCGACCAGATGGAAGTTTGCGATTTTGGGCCGATGGTCAAGATCATGGAAACTATGTGCCATCTTCTGATCTGACGAAAGCCGTCACGCAGGCGACTAAATATATTTACGAAGTTGAGCGAGAAGCAAACAGCGTAAAATTTTTGGAACGGGTCGGCAATGTCAAAACTATAAAACCACGCTGTATTTTGATTTATGGAAGATCGAATGATTGGAATGACGAACAAAAAGAAGCATATCGTATTTTGAACTCCAGCTATCATAATTTAGCGATAATGACTTACGACCATGTTTTGGCGCGAGCCAAACGTATTTTGGGAATTGACGAGTCAGAAGAAATAAATCAAAATACAGACGCAGAAGAAATGAACATTGCCGATATTCCATTTTAGGTCCGTCAAAAATTCCGTCCGTCCAAGCGAGGGCATAGCGGAGGGGGGGGCTGCCATGCCCGAGCGAAATTAAATTGTGAACAGCCCCGCCGTTCTGCTCGAAGAAGCAGGAGACCACAGAAAAATACTCTTTTTATTAGAAAAAAAGAAATCCGGCACGCGCAAAATGAAAAAGGCAAAGAGTATTTTTCTGTGGTGATGCGAGCAGAGCGAGTAACGGCAGCAAATAGGGAGGTTCAAAATGATGCTAGTTAAAATATTACTTATAGCAATTTGCATTCAAGTCATACAAAGCACAGATTTAGTTATTCTTGCTTTTGATAATAGACCAGCCAAAAACCTATCTAAAGACAAAGAAGATGAAGTAGGCCAAAAGGAATTTGAGCAAATGAAAAAGAATAAACCCAAAGATTATCAGCAACTTGTCATGTCAATACAAGCTGTCCTTGGCAGACTTGGTTATGGAACCGGTCCGTTTACAGGGATTATGGATGAAAAAACCAGAACAGCCATACAGAAGTATCAATCAAATGCTGGCTTAAAGCAATCCGAAGATTTGGATTATTTAACATTTAAGAAACTTATGGATGACATGGAAGCAACGGAAGCCCTCCCTGTTGGCCTTCCTTCTCTGTCCGTTTATGTTGATATGTGGAATGATTTTGCATCGGCTCAAGGTACATGGGTTATATCAAATGAAAAACAAGCTTTCCCATTGCAAACAACTAAGATAACTTGTTATCGTGAATCTAACTCTTGCATTGAAACAACCGCAGTGATCATGCTTGGGAAGTCTCTAACTCTCGACTCTAATTTTATAGGTGTTGAAAGATGGGATAATTTTGAAATTGTTACAAAACCGTATGATTATCTGTGTACACGTTATGTTATTCGAATTAATAAAGCTCAAAAAACCGTGACGGCAATACGATCCACTTTAAATTCAAAAGAGGTTTGCGAGGGCGTGGAAGGCAAGGAAATGCATCTCACATTAAGTGACGGATTTAAGGTCTGGTGGGAATTAGAGGAAACGCGAAGGGCAGTTATGAAAAAGGTGCTGCTGATTGATTAATTCACATGACAACAGTCTGTGCCGCTTTTAAATTTTTGATTTTTTACACAATTCCACAGCGTATCACCTGATATTCCTCCGCGTCAGTTCCACCAGCGGTTTGAAATCCTCGTGGTCGGTTTCGCGGAAGGATTTCAAGTAACTGCCGCGCAATTCCCATGGTCGATAAATCCCGCACCGGACCAAATCGGCCGCGCATGGACTGCGGGATGAACCTGAAACCTGTGTTGCTTGACTTTTGAGATATTCTCGACTTTTGCTTGTTTTCGTGAGTCTTAGCGCGAAGCTAATTGACACCATATGTTTTGAATATGGTGAGTAATCCTTTTCGCTAATCACTGTCAATAACTAGGACTCTTGATTCGGCAGAAACCCGACAAAACCCGCCGTGATTCTGAAGTTCCCAAAGTCGCCTTGACGCTCTCCGCCATTTGGGGTATACTTTACAAAATGGACGCTGAAAAGATGGAGGCACGATGAAAGCAAAGCATCACCCGTATAAATTTACCGTAGTCATTGAGCAGGACGAGGACGGCGTATTCGTTGCGTCCTGCCCGGCGCTTCAAGGTTGTTACACTCAAGGCCGCACCTACAAAGAATCCGTCAAAAATATCCGCGACGCAATCAAACTCCATCTGGAAGCCAGAAAAAAAGTGGGCGAGTTCCTGCCGCACGAAGTAGGAGTTGAAAAAGTACTCGTATCCGCTTAACCGCTTGTGGGAGAACGTCTTTCACCCGCAAGTCCGAAGGAGATTGTCCGCGTCATCCACCGCTTGGGATTCAGACTCATCCGGCAGAGCGGCAGCCACGCTATATACAAACACGCTGACGGCAGATGGACGACAATCCCGATGCACGCTGGCGACATAGGCAAAGGACTCCTGCGAAAAATCATCAACGATTTGGATCTGACCGTCGAAGAATTTAACAAAATGAGGTGAACTCGAAGACCGGAAACCGTGCCGCTCCTGACTTTTTGACTTTTCAGAATACCTCAGCTCTTATCAGATTTTGACAACCTAAAATTGGAACCAACAACTGCGTAGTTGTTTTGAATCCCGATACATTCACTCGTCTGACCACTTGGCAAAAACATCATCCACGCAACGCATTTGATTGCGCGGAACGCATTTTGTATCGTAGATAATACACATGAAAACGCAAAGTTCTGCAAGCCGTTCCGCGGCCGCGGCAGTGCTCCTTGTCTGGACCGCGTTTGTGCTGGCTCTCCAGATTCATTGGCTCCGCACTGACACCCGCCCGCCTTCGTGGGACGAGTCGCACCACCTCCGCCTGTCCGCGCAATATACGGACGAATTTCTTTCCGGGAAATGGGGCCGCATTTTTGAGGAACACTATTTCAATTATCCGCCGCTCTACCATTGGACTCTTGCTCCTGTCCTCAAAGTCATGCGCGGCGAATCAGACGCGGCCGGAGCGCTCAATTGTCTGTATCTGCTCCTGCTCATCAGTTCGGTTTTTTTCACGATAAAATATCTCTGCGATGATGACCCCAATCCGTGGCCGCCGGTCATCGGCGCAGTGATTGTCTCGTCGTATCCGTTCCTTTTCTATATCGGACATTTCCCGCTTCTCGACCTGCCGCTGACCGCGTGGACTGCGTTTGGTGTGCTGTGTCTGGCAAGGTGCAACGGGTTCTGCGATAGGCCCTGGTCTGTTCTGCTCGGTGTTGCATGGGCGTGCGGCAGTATGACCAAGTGGACTTATTTTTCATATATGCTTTTCCCGACGGTGTGGCTTGGGGTGAAATCTTTTCCGCGGGAAAAACGGAACATCCTGCTTTTTATCTGCACCGCGCTCGTCCTGCTCCTGCCGTGGTATTATCCCAACTATATTTTTGTAATCAGACGGATGCTGATTTCGAGCGGGTCAGGAGCAATGGAGGGCGACCCGTCTATTTTCCGGCCGGAATCGTGGCTGTGGTACGCGCGCCATTTTCCGATTGAAATGGGATGGTGGGGTACGGTACTGGCCTGCGCCGGTCTGGTCATCGCCATACGCGACCGCAGATGGGGGGTGCTGGTCGGATGTGTTCTGTTTCCGTACATGTTCTGGAGTTTGACGAGGAACAAGGATTTGCGTTATATAATGCCGATACTTCCGTCGGTGGCAATATTGAGCGCGCTGGTTTTCCGGCATGTCAAAACGCGCTGGATTGTTGTATGCGTGATGATATGCGGTGCGCAGTTGGGCTGGTCCGCGCTCGCGCCCATGGGTTCGCGGGGCCCGTCAGCCGCCGGTCACACTTTCCGCCTGTTGGGAGAGTACGGCGCGTATCCTCCGGTCCGCGAAGACTGGCGCCAAAAAGAAATCCTCGACCGCGTGCTCCAACTTAAAAATCCGGAACGGGACTGGTGCATTCTGCGCACGCTCTCGTGGGAACCTTTCCTCAGCAATCTTTCTCTGCGCTATGCGTGCGTGCAATACGGCTGGTACGGACAGATTAAACCGCTCAATTCAGACTATTCCGAAAAGTTCGCGTTCACTGATTTTATTCTCGACCACACAGATGGCGCAATGGACCGTCAAAGTCAGGACCTGATTAAAAATTCCAAATGGTTCAAAAAAGTTTTTGAACTGGAAACCGAGTGGCCCATGCCTCCGGGCGCGGGCAAAGCCAGTCTGTATAAACTTGCGCCTCAGATAGTGAATGGTTTCAGTGCGGAAAAATTAAGGCGCCGTCTGGCAAATACGCCGCTGAACCCTGACTTGAAATTGGGCAAGGTGCGTTTTGATTTTGTCCCAGACCGAGGAGCGCAGGCGGAAACGGGGCTGTTTGACAAAATTTCCGTGCGTGTGGACGGCGCCGAGTTCCGCGGGTTTCCGCTGGGCAGTCTGGCTGCGGAACTGGAACAAATCCAGCTGAACCTGCCGCTACTGGATGAGACCGGTGAATTGCAGGTGCTGAGCATGGGACGTCTCACTCCGCATGTGAAGGTGGACGCGGACAAACTGCGCGGTTTTCTCATGAATCAGGCCGGAAAATATTTGACGGACGCGAAAATCGTGCTGGACAATAACCGTGTGAAAATCGACTGTATGTCGCGTTACGGTTTAAGCGCGGGCGTGACTGTGGGGCTGGAATTGAACAGAGAAGAAGGTTATATTTTTCAGCGGATTGAGCGGATTAAAATTGGATGGTTCCGCGTGCCGAGATTTCTCTACAAACATTTTGCGGACCGCAGGCATTCGCTGCTGTCCGGACCGGGCATGCCGTTCGATCTGAATATCCGCAGTCTTGAACTGCAGGGGAATGTACTGAAAATCAACTGAAATATTCGGGTTAACGATAATGCGGTTTAGTTAGCCAATTTGATATAAAAACTCAAGTATTTTGTGTCGTCATTCCCGCGAAAGCGGGAATCCAGAGAGATACAGAGTTTGAAACTTTCCTCGAAGGCCACTTTAAAGACTGGATTCCCGCTTTCGCGGGAATGACGCATTCTCGACGGAAATTGCTCTTATCAAAACCGTATTCGTGTTAACGGGTTTTCGGTTTGAAAATCCCGGCTTCAACAATGCCCAGCTTGGCGAGATAATACTGGCCCAGCACCACCAACGCTTCCAGTCCGTACTGTGTGCTCCGCCGGAAATTGATGCTGGACGCTTCCGCAAAATATTTGGCAGGGACCGGCACATCGCCCATACGCAGTTTGTGATACGCGCACTGGATTAAAAACTGCTGGTCAAATACAAAATCGTCCGAATTGGTTTCCCACCGGATAGTCTCCAGCGTCTTGCGGTTGTACGCGCGCATACCGGAATGGAACTCTCCCAGATTCTGTCCGAGCAAAAAATTTTCCATCAAAGTCAGGCCGCGGTTCGCGATATATTTGTATGCGGGCATTCCTCCGGACAGAGCTTCGTCGCGCGTGCGGATACGGTTGCCGAGCATCACGTCGCACACGCCCAGTTCAATGGGCAGTATCAGCGCAGGTATCAGACGTCCGTCGTACTGGTAGTCGGGATGGATCATCACTACGATTTCCGCGCCCATTTCCAGCGCGCTGCGGTAACAGGTCTTCTGATTTCCGCCGTACCCGATATTTTTTTCGTGCGACACAACTTTCAGGCCGAGTTCGCGCGCGCGGGCCACGGTCTTGTCGCGCGACGCGTCGTCAACGAGCAGTATTTCAGCGTTCAGACTTTTGGGAATAGAATCCACGGTCGCCTTCAGGGTTTTTTCCGCGTTGTATGCGGGCATGACCACAACGATTTTAGGATGTTTGTTCTCAGTCATTGAAAGAGGTCCTTTAACTGAAGCGTTCGCAGTTTCTCTCCGAAAGTACGGCGGTTTTCGGCTTTCAGCGGCGCTATCCAGGTCAATGTTTTCTGCGTTTGCGGCGGCGTATTCTTGCGCCACATCTCTGTTTCTGCGGACCCGTCGTTCACCGCGTATATTGCATAACCCTTCTGCGATACAGTTTCCATCTGCGCCGCCGACGGCAGATACGGGTACGCAATGATACTGTCCGTAAAAAACATGGTCTCAATATAGTGCGGACTGTTGAAAAGCACAGCGCGCGCGTTTCCTATTGGTGAAACAAATTCAGTGATATGTTTTTCCTCCACAGCAAAAAGTCCCGTCCCGATCTGGATCATTTTCTCTCCTGTCACGCGGACTGTCAGTATCAGTCCGGCAATCAGCGCCGCCTTCAGTATTGTCCGCCGTGCTCCGACAGTCTTCCGGGCATTTTCCCTCAGCCACACGGCTGCCGAAGCCATTGAAATGAACAATGCCGGCGCGCAATAGTTGACCAGTGTGGAAATCCGAGTGCGCGCCGCAGAAAAAATCATGTACGGCGCCAAAAACCACAACAACACTATCCAGCGGTTATCCGAACGGTTTTTATACAAAAAATAGAGCATAAATGGAAGCGCAAAAAGCGCAAACTCGCCGTAATCGCGCGGTATGTTCTTGAAATGGTAGAGCCAGTCGTCCGGTCTGTCGCCCATCTGCGCTGTAAAAAAGTGGCCCCACTGCACAGACTCCGCCGCGCGGAATTCCGCCGGCCATTGGTGCGCCGAATATAACCGCCACGGCAGAAATACACAGAACGCGGACGCAAGTATGATGGCGGACTTTGCAAAATGGTCACGGTTCCGGTACTTGTCAAATATTGCCAGCGAAATAAAAAGTCCCCACGATAAAAGCGCGGGATACGATTTCGATAAAAGACCCAGTCCAATCAAAATGCCGGACAAAACATACAGCGCAGGTTTGCGGTTCTGCAGCGCGGCCAGCCACGACCAGACGGAAAATTCCACAAAGAAAAAAAGCGAGTTGTCCACGTTGTCCATGCCGTACGTACCGGAATTGAAAATGAGCAGATGTCCGGACAGCGTGTGGAAAGCCGCAGCCGCCAGCGCAGTTTTTTCATCGAAAAGCTGGCGCGCAATCAAAAAAGTCAGTAGAATCGAAAGTGTGCCGAACACAAAACACGGCAGCCGGTACGACCACGGACGCACGCCGAAAAGTTTCATGCACGCGCCGCCCAGCCACAGTCCCAGCGGGGGTTTGTGCAGCCAGACATGGTTGCCCTGCCAGTTGGCCGCGTCATAGCCCGGCAAAGGGTCGGTGTAGAGCATCGGCACCCACGACTTTTGCGCGATATTCTTGGCAACAAGCGCGTGGAACCGTTCGTCCCATTGATGCAGGTTGGGCTGTGCAATGCCCCAAAGACGGAGCGCCGCGCCCGCAATCATAATTGCCGCCAGCCACGCGCGCGGAGATTTCATTTTTTGAGAAATGTCACCATCAGGCCTGCGGCCTCCTGCACCGAAACCGCTTTTCCCGGAATCTCAGGTCCCGGCATGTGCGCGCCGATATAAACGTACCGGTCCAGCGCGCGGACATGTTCCGTATACGTCGGGTACCGGTCCGGTCCGCTCGACGGTGCGATTATCACCCGTTCGTCCGTCAAGAGAGTCACATAATATGCGGTCCAGTAGTCGGCATATCCGCCGTCCGCGCTGTTTTCCAGCAGGATTTTGGCGGTCTGTTCATAAGGATTCAACAATTCGCGCGTCTGCCATTTCCGCACATTGGCCGTGACCTGGGCCGTCAGGAGCAAAAGCAAAAGCATGATGCCCGCAATTTTGTTCCGCACAAAAATATCTTTTAAAATCTAGACGATGCCGAGCGGCAGACAGAAATACAGCGGCACCATGTACCGCAGAGACGAAACGTCCGCCAGCTGGTTGCAGAACGTGCCGAGCGCAATCGTGCAAACCGCCAGACTCAGCAGCGTAAATTCCGCAGGCAGAGGTTTGTCCTGCAAAATGCGTTCCCGGACAGCGCGGAACCATTTCCAAAATAGAACTGCAAATCCCGCGCTTACTGCCAAAGTTCCGGTGATACCCAAAGATTTTACGTCAGTTTCACCCGCCATCCTGGGAATCATTTCAGTCACAGTCATCCTGAAATTCTGCAGAAACACCGGCAGAGATACGAATCCTCCGGGCGAAGCAGGCGGACGTCCGATAAAATATCCGATTATCGCTGGCAAATACCCGATGAGAAATCCCTGCGCCGCATGTTTGACCGGAGGCATGCCCCACAGCGCAAAAATTTGCTGACGGATAAACTTGTGACCCGCGATTACAAAAACCGCGCCGCCCATCAGCAGACTGGATTTGAATATCGGCCAGAAATAAAGTTTGATTGTCTTGCTGTGCACGGTAAAAATCCAGTCGCCATACAGCCAGAGTACCAGCGCCACTGCAAGATTAGCGCAGTTGTACAGGTTGACCGCCGCGAGCAGGTACCGGAGCGGAACCGGTACCGGAGCATTTTGCAGGAGCACGAACTCGCGCCATATTTTTTCACGCGAAAATTGTCTCAGCCGGTTCTTAATATCAGTCCACTGTTCCGGACCTGTCCGTGCGATGAAAAAATGCAAGGCAATGGCCGCCCAAAACAGCGCAATCAGACGGAAATAGTACCAGGAAAAACCCGCCACCAGTCCGAATGCGAAAAGCAGTCCGCGATTGCGCGCGCCGTGGGAAATACGCTTCGCCAGCAAAAAGTGCGCCAACCCCAGATTCATTACCAGTATATAGTTGTAAGTGGAAAAAGTGATGGACTGGAACGCGGGCGGCGCAAGCGCGAGAATCAGCGTGGAAACCGCCGCAGTCTTTTCATCCGTTATCGCCCGCAGATAAAAAAAGTATCCGGTAATCAGTGTAAGCGAAAAAAACAGCGGCAGACAATGCATGACGCACGGAGTCGCGCCCCAAATGCGGAACAGCGGCATCAGCAATAGCGGGTCGAGCGAACCATAGTACCCTTCGCCCCAATAATAAGGAGCAAATTCTCCGCGCAAAAAATGTTTTGCCATCAGCCCGAGAATCGCCGTATCCGAACTGAAAAAAATGTCCCAATAAACCACATACGGGACCCTGATTAAAAACCCCGCGGTCAAAAGCGTGCCCAGCAATAGCGCAGTCATATAGAGCGCACCTTGGGAGGTTCAGACATCCGTCCGTCCGTTATTTGCACCGGCATGAGTTACGCGGCGCGGGAATGCAGTACATGCACCTCGCGTTTAAGACGGTCGGCCAGGCGCGCTTCTTCCCGCTCCAAATCAAAGTGCGACTGCAAATTAAGCCAAAACTGCGGCGAATTGCGGAAATAGCACCCCAAACGCAAAGCAGTGTCCGCGGAAATGGCTCTTTGACCGTGCACAATCTCGTTTATCCTGCGCGGAGGCACGCTGATATCTTTGGCCAGTCTGTATTGGCTGATTTCAAGCGGTTTCAGGAAATCATCCATCAGTATTTCGCCCGGGTGAACAGGCGCCATCTTCTTTGTTCTCATTTTATTCTCCTTCAATGGTAATCCACAATCTCAACATCGTGCGCCTGTCCGTCTTCCCACCGGAAGCAGATGCGCCATTGCTGATTTATCCGGATGCTGTGCCGGCCTTTGCGGCTGCCGGACAGCGCTTCAAGCCGGTTGCCGGGCGGGACTCTGAGGTCATTTAACCCGGTTGCTGCGTCGAGTATTAGCAGTTTCCGCAAAGCAGTCCTCTGGATGTTGTCCGGCAGTCTGCGGGAAAAGTTTCTCTGAAAAACCGCCGCGGCCTCCTGGTCTCTGAATGAACGGATCATGTCCCGATAATAACACATGGCGTTAATAATGTCAAGTGTTATCATCCGGGGCCGACCTGTCCGTGCTCTTTCCGGTTTTTGCGCCTAACGTTTGACGATGCACACGTTCCATGCTATAATTAAACGCTACATAAAACTATCAAAATGAATTCCAACGAAGTTAAAGTGGTCAACGGTATCCATGAACTTACCGCGGACCTTTCGAACTCGCCTTATTGGAACGCGGACATAGCGCCCACGACGGTGGATTCGCGCAAATGGGGCACGAAAGATATTGCCGCGCTCTGGATTTCCATGTCCGCATGTGTGCCCACCTATATGCTTGCCTCGTCTCTTATCGCCGAAGGAATGAACTGGTGGCAGGCCGTGCTCACTATTTTTCTCGGCAACACAATTGTACTGATTCCCATGGTCTTGAACGCTCATGCGGGCACCAAATACGGGATTCCGTTTCCGGTCTATTGCCGTTCATCGTTCGGTCTTTTGGGCGCGAATATACCGGCTTTGCTCCGCGCTCTCGTGGCTTGCGGATGGTTCGGTATTCAGGCGTGGATTGGCGGTTGGGCGATTTACAAGATTCTGACGATTTATTATCCGGCGTGGGAATCTCTGCCCGCTTCGTTCATGGGCATCAACGCGGCTCAGCTCATCTGTTTCCTGTTTTTCTGGAGCATCAACATGTTTGTGATTTATAAGGGAATCGAGTCCATCCGCATTTTGCTGAATATCAAAGCGCCCCTGCTGATCGTGCTCGGACTGGCGCTGCTTGCCTGGGCATATCAGAACGCGGGCGGGTTCGGGCCCATGCTTTCACAGCCGTCAGCATTTGAAATCGGCGGTGCGAAAGAAGGACAGTTCTGGAAATATTTTTTCCCGTCGCTGACAGCCATGATAGGGTTCTGGGCCACACTTTCCCTCAACATTCCGGATTTCACGCGTTATGCTTATTCACAGCGCGACCAGATGATGGGTCAGGCGCTCGGTCTGCCGACCACAATGGGTCTTTACTCTTTTATCGGCGTGGCAGTGACATCGGCGACAGTGGTGATTTTCGGCGAGTCCATCTGGGACCCTGTGGTGCTGGTCACCAAGTTTAAGAATCCGGTGGTGCTTGCCGTCTCGCTTTTTGCCTTGTGTCTGGCAACGCTGGCAACCAATATCGCTGCCAATGTAGTGAGTCCTGCCAACGATTTCGCGCACCTTTGGCCGCAAAAAATCACTTTCCGTATCGGCGGTCTCATTACGGGTATTATCGGTATTCTCATCCAGCCGTGGAAACTGGTCTCGGATCCGACCGGATACATTTTTACCTGGCTGGTGGGCTATTCGTCACTGCTGGGCGCCATCGGCGGCGTGCTCATCTGCGATTATTTCTTTATCCGGAAAACTGTGCTGGACCTCGGCGCTCTCTATCATAACGGCGAATATTATTACAACCGCGGTTTCAATCCCAACGCGGTCATCGCGCTTGTGCTCGGTATTCTGCCGAATGTGCCCGGTTTTCTGGGGACTATCCATGCGATGGATGTGTCGCCGTTCTGGATGAATCTGTACAGTTACGCCTGGTTCGTCGGATTTGGGGTATCGTTTGCAGTGTATGCTGTGCTGGGGAGAGTAAAAAATGTCTGAAACAAAAATTTCGCCGAAAGAAAAAACTGTTCTGATCGTGGACGATGACGAAGGAATCTGCACCTTTCTCCGTGTCCTGCTGGAAAAGGAAGGGTTCAATACCGAGGTCGCGTACAATGGCGATGCGGCCATCAAAAAAGTTGACGAAAAGAAGATTGATCTTGTTATTCTCGACTGGATGATGCCCATACTGAGCGGATTCGAAGTGCTGAAAATGCTGCAGACCGACGATCACCGCGGTATCCCTGTCATTGTCATCACAGCCCGCGTCGCGGACCGCAAGACTGTGGACATGATAAAACAGGAAATGAACGTAGCCGAGTTCATGCCAAAACCCATCAAGCACGCTGTGTTCCTCAACCGTCTGCACCAACTGCTGAACACTATCTCGCCGGAAGAACAAAAACTGCAGGGCAGGAACTTTTTCTAAACTTTTCGTGGAACAAACGCCCGTTTCTCAGACGACTGTCAACCCGCCGGCGGCACGGAAGGGGAACTGGATGCGTTATCTGGTTTACACGGTAATCACGGCGGGCGTGCTCTACGGAATGATTTATGCGGACGTGGTTTCCCGAGCGCGCGAATCCTATCTCGAAGGGGAAAAGTATTCCCGCTGGCACGAACATCCCGAAGAAAAGCAGACCGCGCTCAACGCCAAATTTGAGTCGGAAAAAGCCGCGCTCGACAAAAAAAATGCCGCAGGAAAAATGGACAAGGACGAATATGACCGCCAACTCGAAATACTCCAGTTCGACCGCGACCGCAATCTTGAAGAATCGTCCATCAAGTACGCCTACGTCTGGTACAAGACCGCATACGAACTCTTTTCGCCGCCGGAATCCAAGTGGGTGAAACTTTCCCGCGAAAAGGCCGCCGCGGCCAAAGAAAAATGGAAAGACGAGCTCCGCGCGAAAAAAATCCCTTTTGAAGAATATATGCTGGACTGATTGAGGAGGAGCACATGTCATACGACCTTATTGTAAAAAACGGGACTATCTACACGGCGAGTGAAACTTTTACCGGCAATATAGCGGTGAAAGGCGGCAAAATTGCGGCGCTCGGTATGGACATTCCCGCCGACGGTGCCCGCGTCATTGACGCCAAAGGGCTCCAGATTATTCCGGGCAGTATTGACGTGCATGTGCATTGCCAGCTCCCGTTCTGCGGCACTGTTTCGTCGGACGATTTTTATACCGGGACCAAGGCCGCGGCTTGCGGCGGCGTGACCACCATCATGGACTTTGCAGGTCAAGGACCGCACGACAATCTCATGGCCGGCGTCGAAGCCCGCATTGCCGAAGCTGAACCCAAAGTCGTCATTGACTATTCGCTCCATACTATGGTCACCGGATTCAAAAAAATCAAAGACCCGGTCAAAGAGTTCCGGCGTATGCTTGATTTCGGCGTGGCCAGCCACAAAATGTTCATGATCTACGAACGCGAAGGATGGCAGGCCATGGACGACGATATCTTCGGAGCCATGCTCGCGGCGCAGGAAACCGGCGCCACTATCTGCATGCACGCGGAATCGGAAAAGGTGATGAACTTTCTCGTCGGATACTATCTTGCGCGCAAGGATAAAGTCGGCGCCTACGGGCATGTGCTCTCGCGGCCCAACTTTATCGAGGAAGAAGCTATCCAGCGCGCTATCAAGTGGGCCGAAGCCACCGGCGCGCATCTTTATGTGGTGCATATGTCCACTGCAGGCGGAGCACAGCTTTTCAAAGATGCGCAGGCCAAAGGTCTGAACGTCCATGTGGAAACCTGCCCGCAGTATCTTGTGATGAACGACGATGTTTTCAAAGATAAAAAGAGCGGTCACTGGTTCGCCACTTGTCCGCAGATTAAAAAGAAAGCGGATAACGACCGGCTCTGGCAGGGTCTCATCGACGGTGAAGTGGCCGTGGTGTCCACGGACACCTGCACATTCACCATCAAACAGAAAGCCATGTGGAATGGCGATTTCACCCGTATCCCGTTCGGTATGCCCGGCGTGGAGACGCTCATGCCGTCCATCTACACGTTCGGATACAAGCAGAACAAATTCTCGCTCAATCACATGGTCTCGATTCTTTCAACGAATCCGGCCAAACTCATGGGCATGTACCCGAAAAAGGGAACCATTGCCGTGGGGTCCGACGCGGACTTTGCCGTTATTGACCCGAACGCGAGCCGCAAAATCGATTACAAAGAGCTCGCGTCCAACTGCGACTGGTCGCCGTTCCAGGGATGGAAAATGTTCGGGTTCCCCAAATATACCGTGAGCCGCGGCGAAGTGCTCGTGTCCAACGGCAAGTTCGACGAAAAAGTCGGACGCAAAGGGCGCGGTCAATTCGTCAAGCGCAAACCCTACGGATGGCGCGACCTTGCCCGCCCCTGGTACGTGCCCGAACACAAGTCTCAGGTCGTGGACAAGGTTTTGGTAAAGTGATTTTCTTCAAGAATTCCCCCTTCTCAAGGGGGAAAGAAAAAGGGGTTGCTGTTTTTGCTGTTAATGCCTAAAACCCCCATTGACGTCGTCGGAGGATTCCTGGGCGCAGGCAAGACCACGCTGCTCCGGAACATGCTTTCCGCGCCGTCTCTGCCGGAAAAAATCGCGCTCATGATAAACGAAATCGGCGACGTGGTCGTGGACGCGCAAGTGCTCAAAAAGTCCGGCGGCAACGTGGTGGAACTGCCCAACGGCTGTATCTGCTGCTCGGTTTCCGGCGACTTTGTGCAGGGTCTGCTCGACCTTAAGAAGGATTATTCGCCTGACCGCATCTTCATCGAACCGACCGGCATTGCCGAACCCGGACGATTACTTTCTGCGCTCTACCGTCCGCCGCTCGAACCTGAATTCCGCATTGACCCGACGGTGATTGTGATTGACGCGTCGTCTTTCCTGCGCTGTTACAAGGAGCTGGAGTACCTTTACGTGATGCAGATAAAGACCGCGGACATCATTCTGCTGAACAAAGCGGACCTGGCCACAAAATCTGTCACAGACAAGACGGAAAAAGCCGTGCGCGCGCTCAATTCACGTGCCGTTATTCTGCGCACCGAACAGTCCCGCGTGGATTTGTTCAATCTTTTTGAAGGCATCAAACCTGCTGCGCCGTCGTCGATCGCGGCCGGGACTAAACTCAAACAGCCGGTCTTTGAATCGTTCAGTTTCAAGTCGAACAGCACATTTTCCCAGGCAAAAATCGAAAAGTTCCTTGACCGGCAGACCGCGAATATATTCCGCGTGAAAGGTTTTATCCGCGTCGAGGAAGGAATGAAATTGCTCAACTATACCGCAGGACAGACCGAGTGGGAACCTTTCGAACCAACGGACAATCAGACCACGCTCACAGTCATCGGCGCCCGTCTCGTCCGTGACAAATGGATTTCACAGATCAATCAGGCCGTCATCGGCAAAAAAGGAGAATCACATGCCAAAAGCGAACACATCCTCAACCGTTGAATCACCGTCTAAAAAGGGCGCGTCCATCTCAAGCAAAGAGATAGGCGAATTGCGCGCACAGTATTTGCTTCCGTCGAGCAACACTTATTTCAGCGAACCCGTCAACATTGTCAAAGGTCAGATGCAGTATGTTTTTGACGACCGGGGCAAGAAATATCTGGACGCGTTCAGCGCAGTGGTCACTATTTCTGTCGGGCATTGCCACCCGGACATTGTTCCGAAAATCCAGAAACAGGTCGGCGAACTCCAGCACATGACCACGCTGTACCATCATCCCGCTCTCGCGCTCTATTCGAAGAAAATGGCCGAAGTGGCGAAAAAAGCCAACCCGGACCTGGGTGTCTCATTCTTTACCAATGCCGGATGCGAAGCCAACGAGCTCGCAGCCCTGCTTGCGAAAAATTATACCGGACGCACTGAGTTTATCAGCTTGCGCCACTCGTTCCACGGACGCACACTCATGGCCATGTCGCTGACCGCGCAGTCTGTCTGGCGGCATTCCACACCGTACGTGTTCGGCGTGTACCATGCGCCGTCGAACTACACTTACCGTCGGCCCGCAGGCATGACGCCGTCGCAGTACGCCAAGCAGTGCGCGGATGAAGTGGAAGAAATCATCAAATATTCCACCAGCGGCAAAATCGCGGCCTTTATCGCCGAGCCCATCCAGGGATTCGGCGGAGTGATCGACCCCGAACCCGAATATTTCCCGCGCGTGTACGAAATCGTGAAAAAATACGGCGGACTGTTCATCGCGGACGAAGTACAGACCGGTTTCGGACGCACCGGCGACAGATTCTTCGGCATTGAGAATTGGGGAATCAAACCCGACATCATCACCATGGCCAAAGGTATCGGCAACGGCGTCCCGCTCGGCGGCCTGATTACGACGCGCGAAGTCGCAGAATGTATGCGCGGCAAAACGCATTTCAACACCTACGGCGGCAACCCGGTCTCCATGGTCTCCGGACTCGCGGTGCTGGAAACAATTGAAAAGTACAACTACATGCACAACGCAGCCGTCGTTGGTAAACACTTGAAAGATAACCTGAACACCCTGATGAAAAAGCATCCCATCATCGGCGATGTGCGCGGCAAGGGTCTCATGCTCGGTTTCGAAATGGTGAAAGACCGTGATACCAAAGAACCCGCAGCCAAAGAGTTGCTGAGATTGATGGACCTCTGCAAAGACCGCGGCCTGCTCATCGGAAAAGGCGGCATGGCAGCCAACACTGTCCGCATCAAACCTCCGCTCTGCATAACAAAAGAAGACTCCGACTTCACCGCCAACATCCTCGACGAAACACTAAGCATGGTGGAAAAAGAAGCTGGGATAAAGTAACCCGTCGCAAGAAACCCCCTCTCCTCATCGAGGAGAGGGATAGGGTGATGAGTTTATTCACATAGCATTGGACAAGAAATCTGAATTCGTTCTCCATGTTGTCAAAGTGCATGCCCTATTCTAAGAGATATGGATTTAACTAACTTCTACTATTTTTATTCAACCATTGCTCAAGTATTCGCGGCCATATTGGGAGTCATTGGCTTATTTGCGGTTTTTCTCATCGAAAATATAAGAAGCAGGATTAACACAGACACAGATAAACTGTGGTACATTTTGGGGGATTTTGGAATATTTCCCGATGAAATGCCAAAATATAGGTTTGATGAGAAGCGGAAAGCGGAAGCCCGAAAGCTATTTCCTTACACTACTGAGTCGCTTTTAGCAAAACGAGCGGAATTAGAAAGAATGATTGATAACTGTCAAAAAGATATTGAAAAGCAGGAAATGGAATTACGACAAAAACAAGAACAAAACCAAAACTTTAATATGCAGAGCGGGACTATAAATATAGATGATGCAAAAAAGACGAAATTTGAACGCGAATCGTTGCTACAGCAAATATGTGTTCTTGAATCTTTGATAGAGAAGGAGAGGACGATAGTAGATAGATTAGGAACGCCAACATATTTTGTGGGCTTAATAATTGTACTCGCGCTTTGCGGGATTTTTGTCCTGCCTTGGATGCAAATATTCCCAGCCGTACTTTGGTGGTTAGCGGGGACGGTGCATTGTCTGTCAGTTATTGCTATTTTTGTTGTTATATACAAGGTGATTAGTTGGGTAAGAATGAAATAGTTCCAATAGTTTACAGGACCTTCATAACTATTGGGCGGTGAAATCGGCATGGAAAAGAAGAGGAAAATATTGAAGGTGCGGCGTTCTGCGCCGAAGTTTAAAAGGGTGTGGTATGGAACCCGGCAGATTTAAAATGTCGGTCGAAGGTGAAAACTCTCTTTATTTTGTGTCTGTGCATCAGGACAAAGGAAATACAATCTGTAAAGCTGATTTTTTGATCCGCATACTTTTTGAATAGGTTCACTGCCTCTAACTCTTCCTTCTGGTCCGGTCTCAATATTTCCATTTCTTGCGAGCAGAGAATGTTTCTGGCGCGGTCTGCGGCGAACGCATAACCGGTTCTCCTTGCCAGCAGGGTAAAGAATTCGTCCAAGACAAAATTGCTCGTGATGCATTGTTCCCTGCTCTTGTAAAACTTGTCCCATAAATCCGACGCAGTTTTGTGATACTGGTCGTGATCAATGTACCGGGCAAGAAATGGTCCGGTATCAATAAAAATCATCCGGCATCCCCGTAAAGATATTCGTCGTGCTTTTTTGACAAGTCTCGCGGGGCAGGTCCCTTGAAAACCACGGTGTCCGCCCAAAATGAGTCGGATTTTGATGATTTGGAAGGAATGTCCTTGAGACCTCTGTCCAGCGATTCCCGAATCAGCTGTCCGAGGGACTGGCTGTGAGCGTGAGCATGTTGCAGCGCCCTCATTTTAAGTTCGTCCGGCAGCATTATAGTTGTTCTAATCATGAGTAAGACCTCCGATACCACCATAATGACATATGCATAACCTAGCGTCAAGCCCCAGACTTGACATTATGTCCCAATAAGTGTAGAATTTACCCGAATTAAATGTTCCGTGCCCTGAACAGGCCGGAACACTGACAAAGGTATCCCTCGAGAGATCGGGGCGCACACGCAAAACTTAGGGTCCGCCGGGGAAGGCAGGACAGCCGGGTTGCCAGAGAATCACATTATGGCGGCCCGGATTTTTTATGTCCCCGCCCAAATAAAAGGAGCCCGAAATGACTGCACGAAAGAAATTGACCGAAGTGGATAGAATGCTGAAACAGCAAACCCCTCACAAAATGAAAGCCCTTGAGAACGCATCCAGGCATTTTGATAAGTTTGATAAAATAACCGTAAATACACTTGAGGCCATTTACGGACAGGAAAGCAGTTTCGGTACGAATCGTGGAGTACGAGGAATAGTCGGAGCCGCAGGTGACTTTCAATTGGAGAGGAAAACTGCCATCCGGTATGGCCTGATTGTCACCCCCAAAAATGACCAGCGTTTTGACGTGGACAACGCATCAGACGCATCTGCCAGATATTTGAAAGATCTGGACAGATATTTCTCGAAAGCGACCCGTCTTATAGGACAGATTCGCACTGTTCCAATAGATGATTCGGACGAAAGATTGAAGTTCGTAATAGCATCATTCAATGCCGGAGAGGGGAGAATTGCGCGCGCACAGGACGTAGCGAAAAAGATGGGCAAGAATCCAGAAGTGTGGGATGATGTCAGAAAATATCTTTCAAAAGCGGGTGCAACCGCAGAAAAAGTCAAGGAAATTAAGGACTATGTGGAAAAGGTGCAGCAATATGAGAAGGAATTTGCCTTGAAGTCGAAAGCAGACAAAAGTGTCAAACATAAAGATCCAATAAAACTTAAGCAGAGTTCGGAAATCGGAGAGTGGATTACCAAGGATGAACGGCCTGTATTCATAGGGAGATAATCCAATGAAGATGCTTATTCTCCACTTGGTGACCGTGCTTTTTGTCATTACGGGATATCCCGGCGCCGGTCAAGAACCGGAATCAGATTCCTGCACACAGCAGTATTTCAAACTGGATGCAGAATATTTGGGATGCTTGAAATCGGATCCGATTGCAGGATTTATCCGACAAAGTTTTGACGACTTCTTGAAGGGAAAAAAATGCGAAAACTGTTCCACGCTGTGGGATCGCGCTGAAAAGTTCCGCTCCATTCTCTCCAACAAAATCATGCTGCTGGAGGTCTGGGAAGGTCATTTCGGCGGGTGGTTTGTGATGATTGCCGTGGACGCTCCGAAAATGCGCTTTCTGGAACTGTGGGTTTATGAGATTGATGAAAAAGAATACCAAATCAGGCACCTGGAAGAAATGACCCTGAAACAGGAGGAGGTATTTCAGCTTCAGAAGTTGAGAGAGGAACCGTACCCGCGGTTCTGGTTGAAAAGCGGGGCAAAACGCGCGTCAATCGACCCGCAGATTAATGACGCCGGAAACCCGGACGATTTTCCAGTACATTCGGAATCTGACGGATACAGGTTCCGGGTGGATACGGCATCGTCCGCATCGGCTGCGTTTTTCAAATCTCTGGACGATATTTTCAGCAAAGAAACAGATCTCGGTATCAAATTCAGATCCTATCCGGTACTGGACCAGGAGGAACGGATAAAGTTCAGTTTGGGGGCATTTAACGCGGGCGAAGCCAGAATCGCAAGCGCTCAACTGCGGACCTTAAAACTGAACGAAGACCCGTCCGTCTGGGAAGAAGTCAAGGAGCGTCTGACTTTTTCCGGTGCAACGCCGGGCAGATCATTCCAAACCAGGAGCTTTGTAGACCGTATGTACCGACAGAGCAAAAGCCGCGCTGATTCCGCAGGTACACCCAAGGATCCGTCAGACGAGTCGGGGAGCTTCCGCCTGAATGCATCCTGTATGAACATGGATTTCAAACTGGATCAGGACTACCTGGCTTGTATGAGAGCGGATCCGATTGCAGATTTCTTGCGACGGAGTTTCAACGAATACTTGAAGTGCAGCCCGAGCCAGGAGTGCGCGCCTTTGCTCAAATACGCGGACAAGTACCGGATACTGCTGTCGGGAAAGTTCATGATCCTTGAAATCAGAGAAAGAGACGAAGACGGGTTCACAGCGGTGATCGTGTTTCCTGATCCTGAAGTGCGGTTCTTAAGACTATGGGTTTATAATCTGGATGAGAACGAGTACGAGCTCCGTCATATCGAAGAGTTGTTTGCCATTCCCGGACATCGTGCGAATCTCAAACGCCTGACAAAGAATAAATTTAAGCAGTTTCTCTTGTGACTACTGGTAAGTGAGTATCAAATCCCCGGCGGAGATTTTGTCGCCGGGCGCAACGAGCACGGTACCCACCACGCCGGGGCGGGGAGCTGTCACGGAGGTTTCCATCTTCATGGCTTCCAGCAAAAACAGTTTGTCGCCTTTCTGCACGGTGTCGCCGGGTTTCACCAGTACGTCCACTACACTGCCGGGCATCGTCGCGCCCACATGGTGCAGGTTTTCCGGTTCGGCTTTCGGGCGCTTCGGGAGTACTGCCGCTTTCCCCTTGTCCTGCACTTTGATGTCGCGCGGACTGCCGTTCAATTCAAAAAATAGTGTTTTCATCCCGGTCGTGTCCGTCTCAGACACGGCAGACAACTTGATGTAAAGGGTTTTGCCTTCCTCCAGCTCCACCGCTATTTCCTCGCCCGGCTGCATGCCGAAAAAGAACGCAAGTGTGGGCAGCACCGACGTGTCCCCGTATTCTTTGCGGTGGTTCAAAAATTCCATCGCGGATTGCGGCGCCATAATATAGGAGAGCACGTCGGTTTCGGAAATCTTCACCGGCGATTTTTTGCGGTTGTGGTTCAGTTTCTTGTCGAGCTCGTCCTGCACCCGTTCGAACACGATACTGCGTCCCTGACGCGACCGTTTCGGAGCATGGTCGCCAAGCACCAGTTTCTGCAGTTGTTTGGGAAATCCGCCGGGCGGGAATCCCAGGTCGCCGTTCATCATGCCCACCACGCTCGCGGGAAACGACAGCGACGCGGCTTTTTCATAGAAATTGTTCTCGTCCAGTCCGTTCGCCGTGATGAACAGCGCCATATCGCCCACCACCTTCGACGAAGGCGTCACTTTGATAATATCGCCGAAAAGTTTGTTGGCCAGCGCATAGGCCTTGATAACTTCGCGCCATTTCGCGCCCAGTCCCATGGCCTGCGCCTGCTCAAACAAATTCGTGTACTGTCCGCCGGGCATTTCGTGGAAATAAACTTCCGCAGAACTGCTCTTTAACCCCGACTCAAACGGCGCGTAGTAACGCCGCACGTCATCCCAGTAACGCGAGTAGTCGTTCAATACGGACAGGTTCAGTCCCGTGGAGCGTTCGTGAAATTCCAGCATGGCGGTCAGACTGTTCAGGTTCACCTGCGACATGATGCCGCTCATCGACGCCAGCGCCGCGTCCACAATGTCGACGTCCGCTTCAATCGCAGTCAGCAGTGTTGCGGCCTGGATGCCTGTGGTGTCGTGCGTGTGGAGATGGATGGGGAGTCCGGTCTCTTGTTTCAGTGTCTTGACAAGCAATCGCGCGGAAAACGGGCGCAAGAGTCCGGCCATGTCCTTGATGCCGAGGATATGCGCGCCGGCTTTTTCAAATTCTTTTGCAAGTTTCACGTAATATTTGAGAGAGTACTTGTTCCGTTTCGGGTCCTCGATATTGCCCGTGTAGCAGAGGGCGGGTTCGGCGATTTTGCCGCATTTCAATACAGCGTCCATGGCCGGGCGCACGTTCCGCACTATATTGAACGAGTCGAATATGCGGAATATGTCCATCCCCGTATCTGCCGCAGTCTTCACAAAATGCTGCACGACTTTGTCCGGATAGCTGGCGTACCCCACGGCGTTGGACCCGCGCAGAAGGAGCTGGAGCAATGCGTTGGGCATGGCTTTGCGCAGGACTGCGAGCCGCGACCACGGGTCTTCGTTCAGAAATTTCAGAGACGCGTCGAACGTGGCTCCGCCCCACATTTCGTACGAAAATATGCCCGGCTCGTCGCGCACCATTTGCCGTGCGGATTGCGCCATGTCAAAAGTGCGCACTCGCGTGGCTAATAGCGACTGGTGCGCGTCGCGGAATGTGGTGTCTGTCACCAGCACGCGGTTCTGCTTTTTTATCCATTCGACCAGTCCGTCCGGGCCTTTTTCTTCAAGAATCTGTTTGGTGCCGTGCGGCATTATTTCAAAGGGTTCTTCCTTCTGGGGCGCTGCAGCGCTCATCGGTACCGGACGGGTCTTGCCTTTTACCGTCGGGTGTCCATTGACGGTGACTTCAGCGATATATTGCAGGAGTTTAGAGGCGCGGTCCTGGCTCTCCGTGGTGATTTTCAGTTCCGGATGGCGCAGCAGAAAGTCAGTGCGGAAATCTGCCTGCCGGAACTCGCTGTTGCGCAGTACAGCGCGCAGGAAATTGATGTTCGTCTTTACCCCTCGGATGCGGAACTCTGCCAATGCCCGGTCCATCCGGTCCGCGGCCTCTTCTAAATCGCGTCCGTAAGTGGTGAGTTTCACAAGGAGCGAATCGTAGTATGGCGTAATCACCGCTCCAGCATGCGCGCTCCCCGCGTCCAGCCGTACTCCATGTCCTGCGGATGAACGGTAA
>CAYHWZ010000002.1:0-24138 GCA_964359975.1 uncultured Elusimicrobia bacterium
GTGGACGAGGCATCGGCAAAATTGCTGAAGAAGGCCGGCTGTTATTCGGTGCACGCCGCGCTGGAGACCGCCGACGACGAACTGCGCAAACTCATCGAACGCGACATGTCCAAAGACGTGATATTGAACGCATGTAAATACCTGAACGATAACGGCATCAAAATCATGCTGCAGAATATTTTGGGATTGCCGACCAGCACGCTGAAGAACGATTACGAGACCCTCGAACTGAACATCGCCTGCAAACCGCTCTACGCCTGGTGCTCGCTGTTCCAGCCCTATCCGGGACTTGAACTCACCGAATACGCACGGCAGAAAGGTCTGCTGGATGAAAATAAGGAGATCGGCCGGAAATTCTTCGAAGCTTCAATTCTGAAAATTTCGGAAAAGCAGGAACGCGAACATCTCCAGAAATGGTTAGCCGTGGCTGCGGAATATCCCATGCTGTACAAGAGCGGCCTCTTGGACGTGCTTATACGTCTGCCTAACACTGCGGTCGTCCGCAAATCATACCACTGGATATACAACACCTTCCGCAAATACAAAGACAACCAGCTCTACGGCCTCAAACTCGACGACGACGGGGATATGTAACCACCCGGCAGACTCACTCTGCCTTTGTAGTTGTCCGATTTTCCGTGATCAAGTGCGGCGGTCTACGACTACGCAGCTTTCGTTCCTGTTGGCGCGGTTTTTGGCGAACTTTTTAAGTTCACAGGTGATTTGGGACACCTGCGCGTAATGAGTGATGGGACGCTTTTCGTTGGTTGATACGCCGATGGACAGTGTCATGAGCGGAAACTTCTGCTTACTGCCCTGGCGGTCTTTGGTCTGAATATATCCCTGCATGTTGTGAAACCAGTTGTACAACACTTTGCGTCCGCGGTCGAACCCGGTTGCAATCGAACTGCACAATTCGCGGATTGTTGACGCGCCGTCCACCACGATAAAATCATCGCCGCCGATATGTCCAAGGAACGGGCCGGAACCACCGACGTCAGAGGGACGATTGATAATTTCCTGCAGGAGCGTAGAGGTCCACTTGATTACCTCGTCACCCTGGTGGTATCCGTATGCGTCGTTGTATGCCTTGAAATTATCAATGTCAATATAGGCCGCGCCGAAAGGTTTGCCGGACTGGATGCGCCGTTCGATTTCTTCCTGGATTGTCGGAGTGCCGGGCAGGCGTGTGAGCGGATTGGCGGAAATCATTCTGCGGTTGCGGCTGAGCAGTGTTTCGATTCTGGCCAGGAGTTCGTCCAGTTCAAAAGGTTTGGTGAGATAATCGTCCGCGCCGATGCCGAAACCCGCGACTTTATCCTCTGTGGTCAAGCGGGCGGTCAGCATGAGAATGGGTGTGAGACGCGTGGCGGGATTCTCGCGCAGTTTGCGGCACACGGTGAACCCGTCCATTTCCGGCATGTTGATATCGAGCAGAACAATGCTGGGCTGCTGGGTCTTGGCTTTGTTCATGGCTTCGATACCGGTGGCGGCAGTGACAGAATGATAACTGTGCCGCGCGAGGTAGCGTGTAAGCACGTTGCGTATTTCCGGTTCATCGTCAGCAATCAGGACTGTGCCGGCATTTTCATAAGTGTTGTTCATGGTCTTTCACCTCGATAGTCGGACTTTGCCAGTTTGACATTCGCCGGGCGCGGGACCACTTCGTACGCATCCGCCGACGGAATGGATTGAAGGGAAAAATGTTTGTCCATTTTGGAGATCATTTTGCTCGCGGCCTTTTCCATGATGAGTTCCGCGATTTCGGCGATTTCGCGCGCAGACCAGGCGGCGTACGCGATTTTCTGCCTGTCCGCCCAGAGGATTCTGCCGCTGGAAACATCCACAAGTTTGACTGTGACGGAAATGGAGCCGCTCACGCTCTGGATGGTTTCCAGCGTCTGGGCTGACCCGACCATCACTGCGTCCACGCCGAGGATGGACCCGAGCATGGAATATTTTCCGGGTTTGATGATTCCGGACAGAGTCAGTTTCTGTTCCTGCAATATTTTCATGAGGTCTTTGCGTTCGATGACTTCAACACCATGCATTTTGCGCATGATCTGGACGGTGAAAAAGTCGCTCAGCGCCGCTCCGGATATGAAAGGGTTGGACGATTCAAACGGCAGTACTGCTACTCTACGGGAAGTTTGATACTGCAGAGACGGACCGGACAAACTCCTCTCCGCGCATCCCATGAAGAAGATGGGGAGGGCGAGAAGCAGGAATATGTTCCGTTTCATAAACATTTTTATTCACCAGAAATTTCAGCAATTTATCAGTTCGCCGTTGATGCAAGAGCTTTTTCCACTACAGAACAGATTTTTGCCATGTCAAAAGGTTTGCGCACATAGTCATATGCGCCCAACTGAATTGCGTTGACCGCGGTCGGGATGGATGCAAATCCTGTGATGAGTATGATGGGCACTTTCGGACGCGCTCTTTTGGCTCTGAAAATCACTTCGATGCCGTCCATTTCCGGCATTTTCAGGTCGCAGATAATAAGGTTGATGGAATCTGATTTCAAACAGTTCAGCGCCTCTTCCGGATCCTGGAACGCGACGGTCTCGTATCCTTTACGTTCCAGCATTCTCGTGAGCATATTCAGAATCACAAGTTCATCGTCAATCAGCAGGATCTTGATATTCATTTTAGGACCGAACATGACCGGACCTCCTTTTATCGTCGGACGCGAATTCCAGCGGCACCTGAATGCTGAACGTGCTGCCTACGCCGGGTATTGAATTCACCGCGACTGAACCGCGGTGCGCTGCCGCAATGGCTTTGACCAGGGCAAGACCCAGTCCCAGTCCGGGTTTGCTGTGACCGGGCCCGCCGTTGACTTGATAGAACTTGTCGAAAATTTTGATGGTCTGGCGGCGGGTAAGTCCCACGCCCGTGTCCTTGACGAAAAGTTCCATGCCGGATTCACCGTGCATCCGGGCGCCGAGCGTGATGACGCCGGGCGAAGGGGTGAACTTCATGGCATTGCCGAGCAAGTTGATGAGCGCCTGACGCAGTTTGACGGGGTCGGCGGAAATCATGGGCAGGGCGGGTTCCAGTTCTGTCGCCAGGTTCAATCCTCTTTCGCGGCATGTGTCGCGGAATTCTTCGGCGCATTCGTTGATCATGTTGACCGTGGAAAATGCGGACGGGCGCAGGACCATTTTCCCCATTTCCAGACGGAAAAGGTCCGTGGTATCGTCCACCATCTGCACGATCTTTGTGGTGCTTCTTTCAATGATGGCAAGCATCCTGCGCTGGTCGGACTCGTCCATGCGTTTACCGTTGTTATTGAATTCATCCAGAGTCAGTTTCGCTGCGGTTTTGATGCAGGCGAGCGGGGCTTTCAGTTCGTGCGTAATGCGCGAGAGAAATTCGTCCTGTGCTTCCAAGTCCTGCACCACCACGGATGAAAACAGCGCAATCACCCAGAGCAGTGAAAACCGGATGACGATGGAGGAATGCAGGAGTTCGGCGGAATCGTGGCTCTTGAGAAACAGCGCTCCGTAAAGCAGACTGGCAATACCGGCCGTGACAAAACTGAGTTGAGGTTTCCGCGCGAGCACTGTCATGAACACAACGAGAAAATAGATGAGGTACAGGTCACTGTCGAATCCGTGCGTGAGATAGATGACCCACGACACAAGCGTGATATCAAAAATATAGAGACCGGCCACCAGACCTTTCTTCAGCCATTTTTCCGAAAGCACGAGGATGAGCCCGTTGCTCAGGCATTGCGCGGCAGCTGCGGCAAGGACCCAGAGCGAGGTCCGGCTGTCGACGGGAAATAGTTCCGCGCCGGATTGCCCCATACCGAAAAATGCAAGAGAGACAAGCAATGCTGTGACCACCAGACGGAACGCGATAAGGGCATGTTTCCGGTCCATTTCCATAATCCGCGCAGAGAGCGCACCCGCAATACGTCCGGTCCATTGCAGATCAATCCCGCGGAACAGTATTCCGTGCGGTACAGGACTGCCGACTGTGTTTACCTGCTGACCGAGATTCATTTTACCGCCTCTTTTTCGCTTTCGATATGAAGAAGATGCTGAACTTTCTCTGTCAGTTCTTTGATGTCAAAAGGTTTTGCGAGATAGTCGTCCGCGCCTTCTTTAATTATGCGGCGGCGGTTTTCCTCGGTGTTCTGGCCGGTGATGGCGAGGATGCGGGTATCTTTGAACCGTTCGTCATTGCGGAGATTCGCGCAGATTCTGAATCCGTCCACGCCGGGAAGCATGAGGTCGAGCACCACGAGGTGCGGAAGCGTGTCCAGAGCAAGTTTGCCGGCTTCAAAACCGTCCTGCGCTTCGTAGAGTTCCGCCCCGGGAAGAATGCGTGTGAGCGTGCGGCGCACCACTCTGCGGATAGCGGGCTCGTCGTCCACTATCAGGACTTTGAGCACGCCTTTTAACCGTGATTCGAGCTCCCTGGGCACGGGCATATTGTATTGTTTAAGGAACGCAAGCAGGTCTTCCGGTTCAACGCGGCGGTGTCCTCCGGGGGTCTTGTACGCTTTGATTTTGCCGGACTCGCACCAGCTGATGACAGTCGTGAAATCAACCCGCAGGTAGCGGCTGATTTCGAATGTGGTCAGGGGCGGCGAAGTTCTTTCGTTCATGGTCTTTTCTCCGGTTCCAGTTTAGCCATCTTATCTAGTTTATCTATGTGTTCCAGTATTCCCAGTCTTAGTATAGCAGGCATACGGGGGTTTGTCAAGGGGGCGAACTTTTTTTAGACGGTGACGGTGTTGCCCCCCTCCTCTTTCCTCCCCCTCGAGGGGGGAGGATGAAGGTGGGGGTGAAGTTTGAGTTAACTTGGACGTCAATGGAGGAATTTGACAGTGCGATGCTTAGTGTGTTACAGGAAGTTCAATGCGGAAGGTGGTTCCTTCGCCTTCTTTGCTTTCGACGTGGATGGACCCGCCGTGGTCCTTTATAATGCCGAAGGATATGCTGAGTCCCAACCCTGTTCCCTTGCCCACACTTTTGGTGGTGTAGAACGGGTTGAATATTTTGGACATGGCACCCGCCGGAATTCCGCAGCCGTTGTCCGAAACATATATCCTGACAAAACCGTTTGAACGCTCTGTTTTCAGCATCAGTTTCGGACGGGAACGGTTTGCCAGAGCATCGCGCGAATTGTTGATGAGGTTGAGCAGAACCTGCTGAATACGGTTTGCATCGAAATTTATCGGCGGGATGTCGCGGTCCAGTTCTTTCACCACATTCACTCCCGAACTGGTCAAATCATACCCCACCCATTCAACCGTTCTTTCCACTACGTCATTCACATTCCCGGATTCCAGTTTGAAAGTCTGTTTGCGGGCGAACTGGAGAAGGTTGAGTATTATTTTGCGGCACCTATCGGACTGTTCCTTGATGGTACGGTAATCGCGCATGGTTTCATCCGACTGGCTGCCCCCGTCAATCAGCAGGTCGGCAAGTCCGATAATGGAGGTGAGCGGGTTATTCAGTTCGTGCGCTACGCCTGCGGCCAGTTCACCGATGGCGGCGAGTTTTTCAATCTGTACCAGCTTGTCCTTGGTCTCGGAAAGTTCGACATAGGCCTGATTCAAAGCGGAGATTTTGTGTTCCAGTTCCAGATACAGGCGCGCGTTGTCTATGGCCTGCGTGATCTGGGAAAGCAGCACGTGCGTCTGTTTCAAATCGGACGGGTGAAACGGGATTTTGTTGACTGTGCGCGCAATGCACATGACGCCCAGGAGCCGATTTTTGGACCGGATGGGACATATCATTGACGATAAAATTTCCTGTCTGCTGACGATATCGGCGAATCTGCTGTCGCTGCCGGGCGGTCCTACAATAATGACAGAATCGTTTTGTTCAGCCACGCGTCCGGCTATCCCTTCGCCCAGAGACAGATGCGCGTCCCGCTGAACAGCAGTGTCGAGTCCGGCGCTTGCAGACAATAGGAGTTTACCGTCATCTCCCATCAGCATGATGGACACGCTGTCCGCTTTCAGCAGTTTCATGGCCTGTTTCACAAGCACGGGAAGCAGGTCGTCCAGCCGCACGTTGGAAAATATGGCTTTGCTGGCTTCGTAAAGTGCGGACATTATCCTGAGCTCGGATTTTTCCAGCGCATTTTCAACCAGATGAACAACTTCGTCGAGGTTGAAAGGTTTCTGAATAAAATCGTACGCGCCGCGTTTCATGGCCAGCACGGCTGTTTCCACTGAACCGAACCCGGTTGCCATGATCACTTCAATGTCCGAATCGATATTTTTGACGGCCTCCAGCACTTGCAGACCGTTCATCTTCGGCATTTTGACATCGCTGATGACAAGGTGAAATTTGTCCTGACTCAATTTCTGCATTCCTTCTTCGCCATTGACTGCGGTGACCACTTCGTATCCGCGCGCGCCGAGTTCATAGCTGAGCAGGTCGCGGATACCCTGTTCATCGTCAATAACGAGGATTTTAGATTTTGTGTTCGGTTCAGGCATGACTGCCATCCTTTTCCGTGCTGCGCATGACCGGAATCATCACCACAAAATCCGTGCCTTTACCCAGCTCGCTGTGAACGTCGATCATGCCGCCGTGCCTGTTGACGATCTCATACACCAGCGACAGTCCGAGTCCGGTGCCTTTGCCCACTTCCTTGGTCGTGTAGAAGGGTTCGAATATTCTGGACAGTCGCTTCTGCGGGATGCCGACCCCGGTGTCTGCCACGGAAATTTCAACGAATCTGTCTCCGTTGTCCGAGGGAGGAGTGCGCGTGGTGACGGTGAGTGTGCCGCCGTTATCCATGGCGTCTATTGCGTTATTGCAGAGGTTGATGATCACCTGCTGGATCTGGTTTGAATTAACGCTGAGACAGGGTATCTCCGCCGAAAAGTTCTGCACAAGCTCCACGCCCCGCACTTTCGTCTGAGTCTCTACGATGCTAAGCGCGTCCTTAATAACGCCGTTGAGGTCGCACACTTTGCTTTCCAGCTTATCCAGTCTGGCAAACGCGAGCAGTTCTCTGACCAGTTCGCGGCATCTTTTTGCTTCGCGTTCAATAGATTGGACCGGCAGGAAAAATGCATCGTTTTCCTTTACCCTGTTCTTCATCCCCTGCGCAAATCCGAGGATGACGCCAAGCGGGTTGTTGATTTCGTGGGCGACGCCGCTGGCGAGCTGGCCCATGGCTGCCATTTTTTCCGACTGCATGAGCTGTTGGGTGATTTTTTTATTTTCCACTTCCGCCTGTTCGAGCTCGGATATGTCCCTGACTGTGGCCTGGAGTCCGGTGCTGCCGGCGAGGATTATCCTCGTCAGCAGCACCGTGGCGGGAAAATCCGGTCCGTTGATTTTCTTGTGAGTCCATTCAAAGAAGTGCGAGCCCTTGTTCATTGCGGTCTGTATCATTTTTGCTGCCTTTACCGAGGAAAGTTGTCCGTCGGGCTGATATTCGGGTGAAACGTCCCACGGGCCGAGTGAAGTGAATTCCGCTTCATTTGACGCGCCGAACATGGAGACAGTGGCCGGATTGCCGGACGTAAACTTCCAGTCCGGAGGGAACACCGTCATGATCGCGTCTCTGGAAGATTCAAAGAGAGTTCTGTACTTCATTTCACTTTCGCTTAATATCCGTTCCGCCTCCTTGCGTTTGGTAATGTCCTGTTTGATGGCAATAAAGTTCGTCACCTGTCCGGTTTCATTCATAACAGGGGTGATGGTCATTTCTTCCGGGTATAGACTCCCGTCCTTGCGACGGTTTATAATCTCGCCATGCCATATTTTGCCGGACAAGATGGTTTTCCACAGGTCATCATATGCGTTTTTGTCCTGAACGCCGGATTTCAGCATCCTCGGGTTTTTGCCGATGGCCTCGTCCGCGGAATATCCGGTCAATGCGGTGAACGATGGGTTGACCCACTGGATAACGCCGTCTCTGTCCGTGATTACAATTCCGTTCGCAGTGACTTCAAGCATGGCGGACTGCAGTCTCAGTTTTTTCATGTGATTGACATGATCTGTAACGTCGCGGATGATGCCACGGGCTCCGGTCGCTTTGCCTTTTCCACAATTACCGTCGGATGCACATCAATGTGTCTCCTGACGCCGTCCTGCCGCACGATCTCCGTGGATACGATTCCGGCGGAGATCCCGGTTTCCATTTGCCGTTTGAAACTTTCAAGAACCTCAATCACTTTTTCCGAGACGATAAAAGTGATGAACCTTTTTCCAATCAGTTGTCCGGGCGAATCAAAGCCGTGTATCCGGGCCAGCGCTTCGTTGGCATAAGTAATGACTCCGCTGGCGTCTGCCATAAATACGCCTTCATCGAGACTGTTGATAAGCTGTTGATGCTTTTCTGCGGTTTCGAGGCGCGCTTCATCATAGCTGAGTCTTTTGATTTCCGCGCTCCAGGGACGTAACCATATAAAATAGAATATCGGGATAAGAGAGAGGGCCAGCACACATGAGTCAATGACTATGGTTTGGAATGTTGAAAGTCCGGGAAACCGGGTAAACGCAAACATAACAAGACCTTCAATAACAGCAACCGCAAGAGCAGTAATCAAGACCGGCGCAAAGAACCGAGCGCGAATTGTCTTCTTTGTATATCTGGAACTTTTGCTTGCATCCTTTTCCCTGATCATGCTGTCCCCCCTCTCCACTACAGAGACGCCTGTCCCGACTATGAACAGAATTTCAAATGAAATGTCGACCCGTGTCCCTCTTCACTTTCAAATGAAATGTACCCTTTATGACGCTGACAAATCGCGGACGCCACCGACAGTCCCAGTCCGCACACGCTCTCATCTTTAGTGCTGAAAAATGGTTCAAAAATGTGGTCCCGGAACTTCTCAGCAACACCGATCCCCGTATCTGAAATGATTATTTCCGTGCCGGGTCCGTTCTCCGGCTGTCTGGTAGCAACTGTTAGCGCCCCGCCCAAAGGCATGGCGTCCAGCGCATTGTTCACTACATTTTCTATGGCGCGGAAAATCTGTTTCCGGTCTCCTTTGATGCGCGGCACAGACGGATTGAACAGTATCTTCATGGATATCTTTTCGGTCGGGAGGGAGAGGTCCGTAAGCACGCTCTGCGTCAGCGCGTTGATGTCCACCATTTCTTCGCTGCCCCGTGTTTCGTCCGATAAAAGAAGCATATTTTCAATCATACCGGAGCACCTGGCAGTTTCTCTGTAAATGGCGCATACCGGCAAATAGAATTCGTGTGTTTCGGTGATTCTTTTGGACATACTCTCGGCAAACCCCATAACAATGCTGAGCGGGTTGGTCATGCCGCCTGCGATCCGGGCCGCGATACGTCCGAGAATGGCGCGCTGTTCGGCGTGCTCGACTTTTTCATGCCAGACGCTTTCCAACTGTTCCCTCATTTCCTGCGCATTGCGCGAGAGGAACGCGTTGTAGAACGAGACGATGTAGAAGAACGGAAATCTGAGCAGGATATGGGTGGTAAGTTCCGCGGATGGCAGATACCTCAGCACAAAGAAACTATACATGACGCATGCCACTGTCCCGACGATAAAACTGTGCCAGATGCGCATCTGTATGCCGGACATGAATATGACGAGAAAGTAAATGAGGTACAAATCGCTGGACCACCCTGCGCTCGCGTACATCAGCCACGAAATAACCGCAATGTCGAACAGAAAAAGTCCGAACTGAAACGCAGCACTCTGCAGACGTTTTGCCTTAAGAAAAAGCAACGCAATATTGGACACAAAATAGACTGTCAGCGGCAGAATCGGTATTTCGGACGCCTGCCCCTTTGTATCCGGTTTGTAAATGACCAGAAACGCCATCATCAGAAAACCAATGAACCGGAATGCCGCCAAAGTGTTCTTGTAATTAAGAAATATCCGTTTCATATCTACTCTACCGTGGTCCTGAATACTTCCTCGACGGTGGTGACGCCCTGTTTCACCAGACCCAGACCGCTGTCGCGCAAAGTTTTCGGAGCAGGAAGCCGGTCCAGTCCGCTTTTGTCATTGGTACCGGACTGAATGAACTGCTTCAGCTCCTCACTCATGACCAGAAGTTCAAAAATGCCGATACGTCCGTGATACCCTGTGAAATTGCATGAGCCGCACCCCTTTGCCCTGTAGAGCAAAAACTCGCCGGACTGTTTGTCCGTGCCCGGAAAATATTTCTTGAGCGCTTTTGCCGGCAGTCTGTAGGATTCGCGGCACTTTGGGCAGAGCACGCGCACCAGTCTCTGCGCCAGCACACCGATGACAGTGGTACTGATAAGGTAGGGTTCTATTCCCATATCACGCAGTCTCAGGACTGTGCTGAGCGAATCGTTCGTGTGCAATGTGGACAGCACCAGGTGCCCGGTCATGGACGCTTTCATGGCGATTTCCGCAGTTTCGCGGTCACGTATTTCGCCGACCATCACAATATCCGGGTCTTGTCTCAGCGACGCTTTCAGCCCCTCAGAAAAAGTCATGCCGATTTTGGAATTCACCTGCACCTGTGTAATGCCGGACTCGTCGGGTTTACCTGCGAGCAGTTCATATTCGATGGGGTCTTCCAGAGTGATGACATTTTTCAGAGGGGAGCGCAGACGGTTGAGCACGGAATAGAGCGTGGTGGTCTTGCCGCTGCCCGTCGGACCCGTCACGAGCAAAAGTCCCTGCGGTTTCTGTATCAATGTTTCAAAAATGCTCTGCAGGCCGGGGTCCAGTCCGAGCTGTCCAAGGTCCAGGGCAAAATCAGTTTTGTCCAGCACGCGGATGACTATTTTTTCGCCGTATTTACCGGGCAGAGTGGAGACTCTGAAATCCACGTTCTTGCGCAGAATCGCCGCGGCAAATTGTCCGTCCTGCGGCAGTCTTTTTTCCGTAATGTCCATGTTCGCCAGCACTTTGACGCGCGCGCAGATTCCGGGCTGCACGGATTTGGGGAGTTTTTGCACAGAGGTAAGGATGCCGTCGATTCTGAACCGGACAAAGACCCCGTTTTCCTGCGGTTCGAGGTGAATGTCGCTGGCGGATTTCTGCACGGCAAGTTCAAACAGTTTGTCCGCGATTTTCACGATATTGGAATCATCGAGCGGTATCTCTGCAAATGCCGCGCCTTCGGAATATTCCGGAACATGTGTCCTGATACATTCCTCAATCGCCTCACGCCCGGCGCTGAAAGCGTCCAGCTCGTATCCGCAGATGAATCTTATACGTTCCATCACCGACGCATCTTCCGGATTTTCCAATGCAATGGACAAACGGTTGTTGTCAAAATCGAACGGGATGAAATGATACTTGCGGATAAGTTCGCCCGGAACAAGGCGTATCACATCCGGCGAAATGGAGCAGGACGGCAGATTAACTTTTGGGAACTGCGTTTGCAGCATGGGTTTCCCCTCCCTTTAATAATCTCTCAATAGATTCCAGCAGAAGCGCGGGATCCGCCGGTTTGGAGATGAATTCATCCGCGCCGCTTTCCCAGCTTCTCAGCTCATCTATTCCCTGGATGCACGCGGTAAGGACAATGACGGGAACATGTTTGAGACGCGGGTTTGCCTTGACAGCTTTGCAGACCTGCCATCCGTCTTTTTGCGGCATCATAATATCAAGTATAATGAGGTCCGCGTTTTCCTTTACAGCAGTCTCAAGACCTTCGTCGCCGTTGACAGCTTCCGCGACTTCGAATCCGGCCTGTTCCAGACGGGCCCGGATGATTTCCCTGTTTTGAAAATCGTCGTCCACAATCAATATTTTCATAACCCGCACCACTCATTCACTTTTTTCAGCATGGTTTTGGGTTCGCAAGGTTTGGTCAGATAATCGTTGCACCCGGCCAGCTTCGCTTTTCTATCATCGCCGGTCATGGCATGCGCGGTGAACGCAATCACGGGAATATCGCAGATTCCCGGCATGGCCTTTAACCGGCTCACGGTCTGCCACCCGTCCAGTTTCGGCATGGAGAGGTCCATCAGAATCACGCGCGGTCTTTCACTGACCGCCAGTTCGATTGCTTCCAGTCCGTTGCACGCCAGCACCACATCGTAACCCGACGATTCAAGCGTTTCCGCCGCAATGGTGCGGTTGTCCATATCGTCGTCGGCAACCAGTATTTTTATATTCACCGGACCGCCTGCCTTTCCGCGGCCTTCGCAGCAAAGTCCAGCCGTTTTTTTATAAGGCGCAATATTTCGTGCAGACTTTTCGAACCTTTTTCTATTATCAGTTCGGCGCGTTGATGAAGTTCGTCAGTTTCCTCTCTGGTCAATGTTTTCGCAGTGGTAATGATGACACGCACATCTTCCAGAGCAGAGTTCGCCTGGATTTGTGATAGCACGTCAAATCCGTCCACTCGCGGCATCATCAGATCAAGAAGCACCAGGTCCGGTTTTTCCTTTTCAATCATCCGGATGGCCTGTTCACCATCGTAGGCCGCGCTGACGCAGTACCCGTCGTTTCTCAAAAGTACCTGCACAAATGAATTCAGCTCTTCATCATCATCCACCACCAGCACAGTGGAATTCCGCGCGGATTCAAGCTGGTGAAGCCGGTCAAGCAGAACTTTCCGGTCGAACGGTTTCACCAGATAATCCGAAACTCCGAGCGAAAATCCCAATGTCTTGTTTTCCATAATCGAAGCAATGATCACCGGGATGGACCATGTCTGCGGGTCGCTCTTGAGTGTCTGCATCACCGACCATCCGTCGCGGTGCGGCATGAGAATGTCGAGTGTAATGGCGAACGGATGATACTGCTTTGCCAGCGCTATGCCCTCGTCTCCGGTAAGTGCCGGGACGAATTTGTACTCTGATTCCTGCAGACTGTCTTTCAGCAGGCGGAGCGATTCCGGATTGTCGTCTATGGCAATAATGATTTTCGACGGCTCTGCTGAAAATACAGGCGCAGCAGGGGAAACTGCGCCGATACCAGGTTCTATATCTGTGCCGCACAAAATGCTTTTGACCGGCAACGTGACAGTGAACGCGGAACCTTCCCCCGGAACAGACTGCACCGTTATGCACCCGTTCAAAAGTTCCGTAAGTTTTTTGACAATAGCGAGACCCAGACCAGTGCCGCCGTACTCGCGCGTGGTGGACGCGTCCGCCTGTCGGAACTCTTCAAATATGGCGTCCGCATGTTCGGTCTTTATCCCGATACCGGTATCCTTGACCGTCACCCGCGCAGTTTGAGAAACTGTATCCGCTTCAACGGTCAAAGTCACACCGCCCTTTTGCGTGAACTTGATCGCGTTGCCTATGAGATTGATCAAGATCTGTTTCAGCCGCGTCTTGTCGCTGTGCAGGACAACATCTCCGGATTCTGACAATGTCAGATAGATATTCTTTTCCCGCGCGAGCGCGTCCATTATGCCAACCACATCTTCGCACAGTTCCCGCAGACTGAACTCTTCCAGGTACAGCGGCATCTTGCCCGCCTGCAGTTTGGAAATGTCGAGGATATTGTTGATGAGTTGGAGCAGATTGTTGGCGTTGGCGCTGACACGTTTCAGCGCGTTCTGCTGTTTGTCCGTCAGGTCGCCATAGAGTCTGTCCAGCATGAGCGAACTGTACCCGATAATCGCGTTCATCGGGGTCCTGAGTTCGTGGCTCATATTGGCGAGAAATTCGGATTTCAGACGGTTCAGTTCCTGCAGAGTGGCGACCTGCGATTTCAGTTCACGTCTCTCTTTTGCCTTGTCCACACGGGAATGAAGCTCGTCCAGATTGTAAGGTTTGGTGATGAAATCGAACGCACCATTCCTCATGCACTCAACTGCCAGGTCCACAGTGGCAAACCCGGTAGTCATAATCACTTCGGACTGAGGAGCAATCTGCTTGATGATTTCCAGCGCTTTGAGTCCGTCGCAGCGGGGCATTTTCACATCGCTGATAACAAGGTCCGCTTTATGTTCGCGCATTTTCGCAATGCCTTCTTCCCCGTCGGACGCAGTGACCACTTCGAATCCGCGTGAACTCATCTCATACGAAAGCATGTCGCGGATACCCTGCTCATCGTCCATCACCAGAACTCGAAACGTGTTTTGATTGAGCGTCTTTTGTTCAGCTTCAGCTGCAATCATGCGAATCCCCCTCATGCTTTCCTGCTGCTATTTCGCCAGCGCCGGTCCTTTTATTTTGAGCAATGATTCAACCGCTTCCTTCAACTGCGCCATCTCAAACGGTTTTCCTAAAAACGCGTCCGCGCCTGCGTTCAATGATTCCTTTCTGGATGTGTCCGGGTCATGACCGGAAATAGTCAGCACTTTGGTATGTTTCAGACGTTCGTCAGACCGGATGATTTTGCAGACTTTCAGACCGTCAATTCCGGGGAGCTTCAAATCCAGTACCACCAGAGACGGCGTCAGTTGCCCCACTTTGTGACCTGCTTCAAACCCGTCCGCAGCTTCATGAATTTCCATCTCCGGGAAATACCTGGACAGCCAGCGCCGGATTACGCGGCGTACCTGCTCCTCATCGTCCACTATTAAAACCTGCACAACAGCAAGCGCGTTCACTTCATCCGGAATGGGAATATTGTGTTCTTTAAGGAAGACAACCAGATCTTCCGACCACACCCGCCGGTGACCGCCGCCCGTGGTAAAGGTAGGCAGCAGCCCCTTTTCAATCCAGTGCCCCACCGTAGCCGGTGTTACATGGCAGATGTCCGCAATATCGTGTGTTCCAAACGCCTTTCGTTCCATTCTATTTACTCCTTTTAATTGAAGTATCTGTTTTATATGTTTTATATGTAATATATGTATAACCCCGAAAGCCAATTCTGTCAAGGGGGCATAAAACCCATAAAATCGGGTAAGCGTTGTATCCCCTCTCCTTGAAAAGGAGAGGGCAGGGGTGAGGATTCATCCGACGGCAACTACATCACTTCGGGTGCGCTGACTCCAAGGAGGGCAAGGCCATCTTTTACAGTTTGCTGAGCGGATTTTAACAGCGCCGTGCGGAACATGCGTTCCTGTTCCGGCGCATCGAGCACTCTGTGCACATCATAAAATTTGTGGAACCGCGCACCCAGGTCTATCAGATAGTCCGCAATCGGGTGCGGCGAAAATATCCGCGTGCACTCGTCCAGCACGTCGGTAAAACATCCGATTTTCAATGCCAGCGCGCGTTCTTCCGGCGCGAGTTTTTCCGGCATCCCGGACGCACCAATCTGCGCCAGAACAATGCCCCGCTTTTCCGCTTCCCGAAAAATCGAACTGATCCTAGCATGAACATACTGCACATAATATACCGGATTTTCCTTGGATTTTTTCTTCGCCAGGTCCACGTCAAAGTCCAGTTGTGAATTCGGATTGCGCATGGCAAAGAAAAACCGGCACGCGTCGCGCCCCACTTCATCCAAGATTTCTTTCAGAGTCACAAATTCGCCGGACCGCGTTGACATCGGCACACGTTTCCCTCCGCGCTTCAAGGAAACAAGCTGGTACAAAAGAATCTTCAGCCCGTCCTGCGGTATACCCACCACTTTCGCCGCGGCCTGCACTCTCGGCACATATCCGTGATGGTCGTGTCCCCAGATGTCCAGACAAAATGTGAATCCGCGGTCGAACTTGTCCCTATGATACGCAATGTCCGACGCAAAGTAAGTGTACGAACCGTCCGACTTCTGCAATACGCGGTCCTTGTCCGCCTCTTCCTCTTTTTCGCCTTGACTTAAAAACCACAGCGCGCCGTCTTTTCTCTGCAGACAGTTCTGCGATTCCAGAGTTTTTAGGACCGCGTTCACCTTGTCCGGATACAACCCTGTCTCGGAATACCAGTTGTCAAACCCCACACCGAAAAGTTCCAAATCCTTGCTTATACCGTCCTGTATCACAGTCCTCGGATACACGCTGAAATCGTCCCGTTTACCATCGAGCATCACTTTCGCAATATCGCGGATATAATCTCCCTGGTACCCGTTCTTCGGAAACTCCCCGCCCTCGCCGCGCAGTTCCGCAAACCGCGCCCGCACGGAATTCGCCAGCATCTCCATCTGAAATCCGCGGTCGTTCACATAATATTCTGTCTGCACCTTCCGCCCGCGCACCCGGAAAATCCGCGCCAGCGAATCTCCCAGCGCCGCTCCCCGCCCGTGCCCGATATGCAATGGCCCCGTCGGATTGGCGGAAACAAACTCTATCATCATCGGACCTTTCGCGTTCGGCTGCGCCGCCACTGAGTCCGCGCCCGCCCGTCCGAGAATACCGCACAGATAACTGTCCTTCAGATGAATGTTCAGGAAACCTGCGGGAGTGAACTCAACCCTGCTCACCGAATCCAGCTCTTTGATTTTTTCCGCCAATTGCTCCGCGATTTCTTTCGGCGCTTTCTTCAATGTTTTGGAAAGAATGAACGCGGCATTGGACGCCAGGTCAGCGTCCGCGCCCGTGGGCGGTTCCTCTACATTAAAATAAATATCGCCGGAAACAGCGAACATTTCCGCGGCTATTTTCGCAATCTGCGTTCTTATTTCCTGCCGTATCATTTGTGTTTGGTTTTCGCTTTCGCTTTAGGTCTGACCGCAGTCTGCCACCGCACTTTAACCGCATCCTCCCACAGCCGTTCCATGGAATAAAACCCGCGCGCGTTTTCGTGAAAAATGTGCACGATGAGACCGCCGTAATCCAGCACCCGCCACTGCGCGCTGTTCCTGCCGTCGCGGTGCACCGGGTCAAGCCCGCCCTTGTCCAAAGTTTCCTCCACCACATCCTGCAGAGCCATCAGATGCACCCGCGAATTCCCGCTCATCACCAGCACAAAGTCCGAGGAAGCGTTCGGACTTTTGCGCAGATCCAGCAGATGGATTTCACCGGCCTTTTTACTGTCCGCGCCGCGCGCAGCAGTCACCGCAATTTTTTTGAATTCGAGAACGCTAAGAGACATGGATAACTCCAATAATCCGTCCGGGAATGGGATGTTTCACAAGGAAAGTTTTTGAACTGTTCTCAAAAAGAGGTGCGCCGGTTCAGCGCGTAGCTTGTGCGCGCGGTTTCTTCTTCACGGAAAGCGGAATTTTCCAACGCCGTGCTGGACAGATGCGCTATGCTCGACAGCAGATGCGCCAGCGGCCTGCTGAATGCCTGCGCCTTCGACGGATGCGAACAGTAAATCAGTCCTATCAGCGGGTACGTCGCTATCCACCGTCCGGACGAAAGCATCTCCACATCGCGCGACTTTACCAGCGGCAGAGCCAGCAAAGTTCCTTCGTGACTGCCGTACAGATTCTTGTCCGCGATCCGCGTATCCTCTTTCCAGTTGTCCGCCAAAAATGGTTCCCTCTTTTCTTCCAGATATTTCATCAAAGATTCAGTCTTGGCCAGATTCCTCCGCAGTTCGTCCGGAAAAATATTCTTGTCGCTCACGCTCATCCACTCAAACTCTTCATTGAACTCGTTCCACAGCGCAACCGCGCAAAAAGACCCTTCCGGCAAAATCGCCTTTATCTGGTCCGTCACATGTCCGCAAAGTTCCTTCTTCGCTTGCCCCGACGCAAAAATCTTGCTCAAATCGTATACCGTAGCCAGTTCCAGCGTGGTCTGTCTCAGCCGGTCCGACATGGTCCGCGCCAAAGGCAGGATAGTCTGCAGAGCCACCGCCGCGTCGCTTTCCACAAATTTCCAAAAAGTGTCCCGCTGAATCTTGAGCAATATTGTCTGCCCTTTTGACTTTGCCGATGCAGACCGCGGCGCCTCGTCCAGCAATGCCATCTCTCCGAAAAAGTCGCCCTTCTGCAGAGTCGCAATCACCTTGTCCTCTTTTTCTGACGCGCCCGGCCCGGACTTTGCCGACTGGCTTTTCGGCACACTCTTGGTAATCAGCACTTCGCCTTCCACTATGATAAAGAACGAGTCACCCGCGCTTCCTTCAAGGAAAACAGTGTCGTTGTCCTCGGCTTTCACCGTCACGGTCATGGCCGCGATACGTTTCAGCGAATCGTCGGAGAGACGGCTGAACAGTTGTACCGCGCTTAAAAATTCCGTTCCCGTTGGACTCATCTCAGCTCACACATGGCCAGCCAACCCCGGCGGCACGGACTGTTCCTTCGGTTTTGAACTTGTCGACATACCCAACGACTGGAACTGTATTTTGAGATCGTTCGGATTTTCCGAAATCGCAAACGCTTCTTCCGGCGTAATTCTCTGTTCCTTTACAAGCGCAAACAGCGCCTGGTTGAACGTCTGCGTTTTGTAAAAACTCGATGACTCTTCCATCATCTTCGTTATCTGTCCGATCTTATTTTCCTCAATCAGTTTGCGGATACTGGGCGTATTGATGAGCAGTTCCACCGCAGCCACACGTCCTTTCCCGTCGGCGCGCTTGATGAGCCGCTGCGAAACCACCGCTATCAAAGCCGCAGCCAACTGTATGCGCACCTGCGACTGCGCTTCCGACGGAAACGTGTCCAGGATACGGTTCACCGACTGCTTCGCGTCATTGGTGTGGAGCGTGCCGAGCACAAGGTGACCGGTTTCCGCCGCAGTGATGGCAGTACCGATTGTCTCCTGGTCGCGCAGTTCACCCATCAATATAATATCCGGGTCCTGTCTCAGCGCGCGCCGCAGCGCCTGCGCAAAATTGTTCGTGTCCGTCCCCACCTCGCGCTGATTGATGGCAGACTTCACGTCCGCGTAGGCAAACTCAATCGGGTCCTCAATCGTGATGATGTGTTTCGGAAAATTTTCATTCACATACTGCACCAGGGACGCCAACGTCGTTGTCTTGCCCGAACCTGTAGGACCCGTCACCAGAAAAAGTCCCTGATGCCGCGAGATGATTTCCTTTAATACCTCCGGCAGACCCAAATCTGCCAAAGCCGGAATCTTCGACGGAATCGCGCGGAACACCGCAGACAGCATTCCCCGCTGATAAAATATGTTGCCTCTGAACCGCGCCAACCCGCGGATATGAAATGAAAAGTCCAGCTCTTTGTCTTCTTCCAGCCGCTTCTGCTGGGACGACGATGTTACGGAATAAATCTGTTTCTGCAAATCTTCCGGCGTGAGCGGAGCCAGTCCCGGCACTTCAACCAGGTCGCCTTTCAGGCGGGCCAGCGGCGGACGCCCCACTTTAAGGTGCAGGTCCGATCCGCCTTGTTCCACCAGATGTCTAAGCCATTCGTCAAGAGTCAGCATGGTTGGTTACCGTTAATAAGCCGGAGTCGCGCCGCCGGCTTTACCCGCGCGCACAGCATCCGGATTATGAGCTTTGGCGCAGGCGTCTTCCACCGTCACAAAACCTTTTCTCACCAGTTCTATCAGCGCCTTGTCGAGCGTGATCATACCGAACTTCTGTCCGGTTTCCAGCGCGTTGGGTATCATGTGCGTCTTGCCTTCGCGGATAAGGTTGCTGATGGCCGGAGTCACTATCATGATTTCGCGCGCCGCAATGCGTCCCTGCCCGTCCGCGCGCGGCATCAATGACTGGCAGACCACAGCTCTCAAAACAGTGGACAACTGCACCCGCACCTGCTGCTGCTGAGACGGAGGGAACACGTCCACCACGCGGTCAATGGTCTGCGCCGCGTCCGTGGTATGCAGCGTGCCGAAACACAAGTGCCCTGTCTCCGCAGCCGTAATGGCAAGCGAAATGGTTTCCAAATCGCGCATTTCACCGACGAGAATCACGTCCGGGTCCTGTCTCAGCGCACTGCGCAAAGCGTTGGTGAACGAGCGCGTGGACTGGCCCACTTCCCTCTGGCGGATAACGGACTGCAGAGGTTCGTAGACAAACTCGATCGGGTCCTCGATAGTCAATATATGGTGCGAATGTTTCTGATTGATGATCTGTATCAGGCAGGCGAGCGTGGTGGATTTGCCTGAACCTGTCGGGCCGGTCACGAGCACCAACCCGCGCGGCGCGTCCGCAAGGTCCGTAATAGCCGCCGGCAGGTTCAGCACGTCCGGGTCCGGTATGCGCGAACTGATGATTCTGAGCACTGCTTCCACGCCATTCTTCTGCAGCAGCACGTTCACACGGAACCGCGACAACCCTTTCACTTCAAACGAACAGTCCAGTTCCTGGTTTTCTTCAAATCTCTGCTTTTGGTCGTCGTAAAGAATGGAATAAATCAGACGTTTGGATTCTTCCGCAGTCACATCCGGAAACTCCACAAGAGGAATAATCTCTCCGCGGTGACGCACCATCGGCGGCTTGCCGATCACCATGTGAATGTCGGACGCCTCTTTGTCCACCGCTGCTTTCAATATGTCGATAAATTCCATATTATTCGCACCTCGTTATGGGAGTTTGGATTTCATTTCACGCACCGCTTTTTCCAGGCCGATAAAAACCGCGCGGGCCACAATGGAAAAGCCGATGTTCAGTTCGTGCATATCTTTAATCCGCGCAACGCGCGATACATTTTGGGTGTCCAGACCGTGCCCGGCATTGAGCGTTAATCCCATGCTCCTGGCGAGCTGTCCGGCATCCTTTAATTTACGAAATTCCGAGTCCTGTTGCAACCGTTTTTTGGCGTCCGCATACGTGCCTGTATGAAGCTCGATACACTCTGCCCCGGTTTCATACGCCGCGCGCACCTGCTTCGGCGATGGGGCGATGAACAGACTTACAATCACGCCCGCGGACTTCAATTTTTTCGCCGCGCTTTTTATCCGGCTGACCTGCGACGCCGCGTTGAGACCGCCTTCAGTGGTGAGCTCGGCTCTCTTTTCCGGCACCAGACACACGCTGTCCGGTTTCACTCTGCATGCGAATGCAACCATTTCCGGCGTACAGGCCATTTCCAGGTTCAGACGCGTGCGGATTTTTCTGCGCAAAAGTTTCACATCCGCGTCCTGAATGTGGCGCCGGTCCTCGCGCAGATGCACGGTAATGCCGTCCGCTCCTGCTTTTTCCGCCGTGAGCGCCGCGCTCAGCAAATCCGGCACAGACCCGAGCCGCGCCTGTCGCAGTGTGGCCACATGGTCGATATTTACGCCGAGCAGCACGCTCACCCGATATTTTCCTTTGCCGTCCTGATAATGCCGTCCGCCAAACCTTCAATTTCCGGCAGAGAGTCGCCTTCCACCATCACGCGCAGGAGCGGTTCCGTACCGGAATAACGCACCAGCACGCGCCCGCGCCCGTTGAGACGCGATTCCGCGTTCCGGATGGCGCTCTGCACTTTCGGCACTGTGTCCAGAGGCACGCGTTCGGAAACTTTCAAATTCATCAGCACCTGCGGAAACTTGCGGAACGAGTCTGTGAACGACGACAACGGCCTGCCGCTCCCGCGGTACGCTTCCAGCACTTTCAGCATGGTGAGCGGACCATCACCCGTCGGCAATTCATCGCTGAAAATAATATGGCCCGACTGTTCCCCGCCGAGTTTCGCGCCGCTGGTCTTCATCGCGTCCGACACGGCCTTGTCTCCCACTGCGGTGGTTATCACCTTTATCCCCCGCTTTTTCATCTCTTCAAAAAAACCAAAATTCGCCATCACCGTCGTGACCACGGCGCTGTTTTTCAGTCTGTTTTTTGATTTCATATATTCCGCCAGCAGAGTGAGCAGTATGTCTCCGTCCTGCACCCGGCCTTTCTCGTCCACAAAAAGCACGCGGTCCGCGTCCCCGTCAAAAGCGCATCCCCCGTGCGCCCGCTCCGCTGTCACCGCCTGCTGGAGCAGTTCCGGATGCAATGCCCCGCACTTCAGATTGATATTTTTGCCGTCGGGTTTACAGTTAATGGCTGTCACCTGGGCGCCGAACGACCGCAAAAGTTTCGGCGCAAAGCCGCACGCTGACCCGTTCGCGCAGTCCGCCACCCATTTAAGCCCTTTCAAAGAAAATCCGCGCGGCACGGAACTTTTCAAAAACCGCATATATTCCGCCGGCCCTTCCGGGTAACGCCGCGCCGGCACGATTTTCGACGGACGGCTCAGACTGTGCGCGCCTTCCAGCAGCTTTTCCGTTTCGCGTTCACGCCCGTCCGGTATTTTCTCCCCGTTCGCCGCAAAAAATTTTATCCCGTTGAATTCCGCCGGATTGTGCGATGCGGAAATCACCGCCCCGCCCGCGAACTTCTTTTTTTTCAGTACCGCCGCAATGGACGAAGTCGGCGACACTCCGCATGTAAAGACCGAGCACCCGCTCTCCGCCAACCCCGCAGACAGGTCCCGCTCTATCCATTCCCCGGACGAACGCGTGTCCCTCGCCAGCAGTATGCGGCAGTCCCTGGACCCGCGCGAATATTTGTTGTAAAGTTTGCCCGTTACAAATCCGATTCGCCAGACATTTTCATGGTCCAGCGGAAACTGTCCCGCAGTTGCGCGGATACCGTCAGTCCCGAAAATTCTCACAGAAAACGTCGCAGATAAATGCGGAGAAGTAAAGCAATGGCAAGTGCCAGCAGTTTCAGTTTCCAATGACTGCTCACGCGGCTGATGAGAATCTGAATCCAATAACTCACGTCGCGTCGGCCCTCGGCGTGTCCGTCTTGCGCAAAAGCGGACGGTCACTCTTGGCCCGGTACAGACTGAACAGCTGGTCCCTCACCTGGTCAAATTCCAGACTGCGGTCCAACCGTCCTTCCCGCGCAATAGAGAGCTGCCCCGTCTCTTCAGAAACCACCAGCACCAATGCGTCCGAACATTCGCTCAGTCCCACAGCCGCGCGGTGACGCGTGCCCAGCAATTTCGCAAAATGAGGGTCGTCGGTCAAAGGCAGTACGCACCCCGCAGCCGCTATCTGGTTGCCCGAAACAATCACCGCTCCGTCGTGCAGCGGCGAGCGCGGATGCAGAATGGAAAGAATCAGTTCCGCGCTGATTTCACCGTGCACGCGAGTACCGGTTTCAATGAAATTTTTCAGACCCGTGTCCTGTTCCAGCACCACCAGAGCGCCGATGCGCCGCTCGGAACATTCTTTCAGCGCGCCCACAATTTCGTTGATGAATTCCAGACGCGCCGGCAATATCCACCGCGACACCGGCTGACCGCCGAGCTGGGCCAACGCCGACCGTATCTCCGGCTGAAATACAACCGCCAGCACCACAATGCCCGCCATCCAGAATTTTTCCAAAAGCCACCGCATCAGCGGCAGACCGAAAATATCGTTCACCAGCCACGTGCCTACAGCCAGGAGCAATATTCCCTGCAAAACCTGCACAGACCGCGTGCCCCGGATCAAAAGCATCATCCGGTAAATAAGGTACGCCACCAGCAGAATGTCCACTGCATGGCGGAAATAGTTCATCCAAACCATCCTCAATATTTCCATATTATTTCATCCGTATCGCCGACAACACATCCAGTGCTCTCCGCGTGGCCCGCACATCGTGAACCCGCACCACCGACGCGCCCTGCAGCGCGCACCAGCATGCCGCGGCAATGCTCCCTTCCAGCCGTTCTTCCGCAGGCAAAGGCGCATCACTCCTCGACAACAATTTCCCGATAAACCACTTGCGCGAACATCCCACCACCACCGGACAAGCCGACCGCGCCAGTTCCGGCAGATTTCTCAAAAGCGCCAGATTATGTTCCACACTCTTGCCGAACCCTATGCCAGGGTCCACGCTGATTTTTTCCGGCGAAATCCCCTGTTCCGCGCACCACCGCACTCTCTCGTCGAGGAATTGCCTCACCTCACGCACCACATCTTTATAAACCGGTTTGTTCTGCATAGTCTGCGGTGTCCCTTTCATGTGCATGAGAATCACCGAAACCCCGCTCTCCGCCGCCACACGCGCCATTTCTCTGTCCGAGCGCAAAGCCGAAATATCATTCACAATCTCCGCGCCGTTTTCAATGCATGCATGCGCCACACCGGACTTTTGCGTGTCTATCGAAACCGCACTTTTGGGAAATTTCTTTTTGATTTTAGAAACCACCGGCAGGACACGCCGGAGTTCTTCGTCGAGAGTCACAGGTTTGGCTCCGGGCCGCGTAGATTCGCCGCCCACGTCAATGATATCCGCCCCGTCTTCAATCATTTGTTCTACGCACCGCAGAGCAGCACCAACCCGCTCATGTGCGCCCCCGTCAAAAAAAGAATCCGGCGTCACGTTCAGGATACCCATCACGCGCGTCCGGAAATCTTTGCGCAGGAAACCGGAACTGACAGCAGGCCATGCTTTCAATTCCTGTTTGTTTCCCGCGGACAATCGCATTCGGTCAGGTAGCCGGCTGGGGCAAAGGTCCGCCGGACGGAGCCAGACCTGTTACATCCTTGCTTGCGGAAGTTTCAGGAAGGGGCTG
>CAYHWZ010000003.1:0-22536 GCA_964359975.1 uncultured Elusimicrobia bacterium
CAGCTATCCCGCACAACCACGACAATTACATGCCTGCTCCCTGATGCGAATCCATGTCCGGCAGAGTGAAGTAAAAAGTGGACCCGTCACCGGGTTCAGATTCCACCCACATCTCTCCGCCGTGCGCCTCCACATAGATTTTGGAAAGAGCCAACCCCAGACCGCTGCCCTCGATACGCTTCCGGTCCGGACTGTGGATGCGGTAAAAAGGCGTGAACAGATGTTTCATACTCACTTTTGAAATACCGAGCCCCGAATCAACGACGGCAAACTGAAACTTGTCGCCATGCTTGTCCACATGAATATGAATTATTCCGCCCTTGGGAGAATACTTATCCGCATTCGACAGAAGGTTGAGCAGGACTTGCAGCAGCTTTTCCTCATCCGCATAAATACTGTCCACATCCGGCCCGATATGAGTGAGAAACCCGCAATTACGCGCGATCATCCGTTCCGCGTTCACCGCTTCCGACACCAGAGCACGCACATCAACGTGTTCGCGGATCAGTTCTATCCGGTGCCCGGACTCGATCTTGGTAATATCGGAAAAAGCGCGCACCAGAGCCGTCAGACGATGAACATACTGCAGAATAGTGTTGATGTGTTCAGACCCGGCACTTTTGACTTCCTCGAAAGAGAGCGAACTCAGCAGTTCCGCATATCCCTGGATCACTCCCAGCGGAGCTCTCAGTTCATGCGTTACGAAAGAGATGAGATTGCCTTTCATCTGGTTGATCTGGTTCCGCTCGATGGCGTACCGGATGGCATGCCAGAGCACTGTACCGTGCACCTGCCCTTTCACCAGATAATCCTGCGCACCCTGCTTGACCGTGTCCAGAGCCAGAGATTCGTCATTCATCCCGCTCAGCACCACGATGGGAACGTCCGGCGACTGCGTGTGCACCTGCACAAAACTCTGCAGACCCTGACTGTCCGGCAGAAAAAGGTCCAGCAGAACCACGTCAAAAGTTTCCTGCAGGAGCCGGTTCAGCCCCTGAGTGATCAATTCCACCCGCACAATTTCAAAAGATTCGCGCCCCGCATCTTTGAGCTCTTCCTGAATCAGGAGCGCGTCGGAAGGACTGTCCTCGATCAACAGAATTTTAAGACCGCGTACAACCGGCTTTTCCGCCTCGTGCTCGACAACTGCAAGGTCTGCAGGCATCATGTCGCGACACCTCTCATTCCTTCCCCGTTCAGCCCCTACCCTCAAACTCCCTCCGGTTTCTTATCCGCTTCTCCATGCCTAATGCGATGCAAACGCCGCATGCGTGAACCAAAAATCTTCAATAGAACGTATCACACTCGTAAATCCTTCCAGACTCATGGGTTTGGTGATATACGCGTTTGCATGCAGGTTGTAACATCGCAGAACATCTTCCCGCGAATTGGACGCGGAAAGAACCAGCACCGGAATCCTTCTCAGTGACGGGTCGCTTTTGAGTTCGGACAGCACTTGACGGCCGTCCTTGCGCGGCAGGTTGAGGTCCAGGAGAATCAAGTGAGGGCGCGGCACATCCTGATACTCACCCTCCCGGCGGATGAACGCCAACGCTTCCACACCATCCACTACCGTATGCAGACGGTACGGAATCGTGTAACTCTGCAGAACTTCAGACATCAGGACAATGTCCGCATCGTTGTCGTCCACCATCAGAATGTCAAAAAGTTTAGCGTTCGGCATAGTTCAGTGTCCGCGCTCCCCTCGCCTATTTCGGCGGCAGAGTGACAAGACCAAGCCAGAAATGCTCAATCTCCCGTACCGCTTCCATGAACTGGTAAAAACCAAATGGTTTTGTGATGAAACAAGTTGCTCCCGAATCGTATGCCTGGATGATATCCCCCCCTACCTTGGAGGAAGTCAGCACAATCACCGGAATATTCTTCAAAGATTCATGTTCCTTTATTTCGCGCAGGACTTCGTGCCCGTTCTTCCTCGGCAGATTGATGTCAAGCAGTACAAGTTCCGGTCTGGGCGCATCCAGGTACGGCTCTTTTTTCAGCAGAAATTTGACTGCCTCCACTCCGTCCCTCACTACATTCAGATGAACCAGCAGTTTGCCTTCCTTAAAGGCCTCATCCACCAGGATTGCATCGCCTTCGCAATCTTCCACCAGCAGAATTTCCATCGGCCTGGACTGAACTGTCTTGTCGCGCCTTTCCATAGTTTGATTCAGCATGGAATTTGACCTCCTCCAAGTACGGCATTCCGGAAAAGCGCAAAAAGCGGAGCAACCGGCTCATCCGCGCGTCAGCCTCTCCATGAAACTTCATTCAGGATTTCGATTTATGGTCCGATAGTCCGGCCGGCATTGGGAGGAATAACGCTCCCGGAAAGTTCCCGAAAGCAGTACTCGATGCACGAAGACTCCCGTCAGCCCCGCAACTTCAGCCGCTCCGCCCAATCCTGGCAGTTGGGACAAGAACTGCGCCCGAAGGCGCGCCATACTTTTTCAAGTATTTTGCTTGTCGGAACAATCCAAGTTTAACCCTACAACCTGAAATTGTCAAGCCCGGCTGTCTCAAGCAGAGCGTCAAATGTGCCCCTGCCGGACGTTTATTGCATCAACAACAGGTAATAGGATATACTTTTCAGGGTAAGGTTGTTGCAAGTTTTTTTGCGGAGGTAACACTCATGAATGCAGTCCACGTTCACTTGATGCTCAATCACATACCCGTACTGGGCGCGGCGCTTGCAGTGTTGCTGCTGGCATGGGATGTCCTGTTTAAACGCCGCGAATTGCGCAACTTTACACTTGTGTTCATTATTTTTATCGCGCTTGTTTCGGTACCGGCTTTTTTCTCCGGGCAGGAAGCTGAAGAAATTGCGGAAAATCTCCCTCAGGCAAGCGAAACATTATGTGAAGAACACGAAGAAAGCGCGGAATGGTCGCTGGGTTTGATAGAATTGAGCGGAATATTGGCAATAGCAGGATTAATCCTGGTACGGAAAAATCATCCTGCGGTCAAGTGGACTATGATGGCGCTATTTATCAGCGCGCTGGTCTCCGCCGCGGCAATGGGGCGCACGGCGTATCTGGGCGGACAGATCATTCATTCGGAAATCCGGGATGGAGCGCAGGCAGCAGTACCCCCGGCTGAAACGGAAAAGACGGAAAAAGACGACTGACTTCCCCCCTACACCATCCCTGATATTACACGGCTGATTTTCTCCGCGCTGGCGTCCCAGGTGAACTGACGGCAGAAATCAAATGATTCGCGCGCCATTTTTTCTCTTAACTGACGGTCCAGCAAAATAGCAGCGGCTTCGCGCGAAAGACCGGCAACGTCGCCGAACGGTACCAGCCGGCCGGTACGATTGTGCTGGATCGAGTCGCGTGTCCCGGCCACATTCCACCCGACGGCAGGCGACGCGCACGCATTGGCTTCGAGCACATCTATTCCCCACCCTTCGCGCGCAGAAGTTTTCGTCAGCAACCACGACTCTTTCAGCCGGTCCAGCTTAGCTTCACTTTCCAACCGACCCAGAAAAAAAACATTTTGCGACAGATTCAATTTTTCAGTCAAGTTCCTGAGTTCGCGTTCGTACGGACCGGTACCGATAATATTCAGACGGCAATCAGGCACCTGTTTCAAAATCTGCGGCATGGCCTGAATGGCAAAATGCACACCTTTCCACGCTCTGAGGCGCGCAAGCGAAACAATTGTGGGCGCAGCAGACTTTTTCGGCCACACATCCTCCCACTCGCGGAATATCGCGCTGTCCAACGCAGGTGAAGACACTGTTATATTGCCATCGGGAATACCGATTTCGACAAGCGATTTTTTGGTGCTTTCGGAAACTGCCACGACTTTCGATTTACGGTAAAGACGGTATAGGATGGGTTCCACCGTGTAGGCCCCGGCGGCAATCAACCACGGCAATTCATAGAAAAAATTGTTCTTCTGAAAATGATGGCAGTGCATGAGGACAGGTTTGTCAGTGAACAGCGGGGACAGCCACGGCGCGGAAAAATCAACCTCGTCCCAAACCACGTCAGTTTCATTTTCCAGATGGTTCTTAAAGTAACGAGGGATGGTCCAGCGCAGAGACGCCATGTTGCCGCGGAACCGGCGTATTTCAATCCCGTCCACAGTTTCGGATTCGGCGAGACCGGGTTCCCACGACGAGAGCAGGCGCACTTTCATGTGCCGTGCAATGCGTTTCAGATTTTCCTGTGCGTTGACATTGGCCCCGCCGGCAAGCGAATGTTTGAGGTCATGGTCAGCGAATACGGTGAGACGGATCATAAATCCGTGTGAAAGTTCAGGCGCGTGTCAGTTAATCTTCCCAAACCGGTTGAACGGCCAATAGACCAGCCATGCCCGTCCTTTAAAATATTCTTCCGGAAGCGGACCCCAGAAACGCGAATCGAACGAAGCGTCGCGGTTGTCGCCCATCACAAAAAAATGTTTTGCCGGCACAGTTACCGGCCCGAAATTGTCCCGTACAAACGGCACACCGCCGCCGGGCAAATGCGCGAACTCTCCTTTTTCCCACGCGCCCTGATACGCCGCTTTGCTCCCCATCACCGGACTTTTCGGGTACGCAGCCGAATCCGCATAGTAAGCGTGCGGGTCGTCGGCTTTTTGACCGTTTATGTACAGCGTCTTGCTGCGTATCTCAACCACATCGCCCGGCAGACCGATTGCCCGCTTGATGAAATCTTTCTTTACATTGTTCTGCTTGTCCTCCTCGGAAAGCGCGCTCGGCGGACAGAGGAACACCACAACATGATTGCGCTGGACCTGTTTCAGCGTCCACAATTTTTTAAGCGTGAACGGCACCTGAGTGCCGTATATAAATTTGTTCACAAACAGATGGTCGCCCACGAGCAGAGTGGGAGTCATGGACCCCGACGGTATTTTGAACGCCTGCATGATGAACGCCATTATGACAAACGCAAGCAGCACCGCGGAAATCCCGGTGTCGGACCATTCGATCGCCTCAGCCGCGGACCGTTCCATCAAAGGGCTGACAGACCTGCGGTGGAACCAGCGGAACAATATTGCAGACACCACAAACGTGCAGAACACCACCAGGATTTTGGTTTCCATCGGCTGTTCCTGCGCGCCGAAAAATTCCCATCCAATCACAGCCAGCACTGTCAGCACCACCAGCCAGAAAGCGGACTTTATCATCCCCCCGCTCGACGGAGTTTCGGGCTGTCCTGCTGTTCCGGGAGTTTCCGGAGTTACCGGAGTTTCGCCGCTCATTTTTCCCTCCCCAGCTGCAGGACAGACATGAACGCTTCGTTCGGGATTTCCACTTTACCCACCTGTTTCATTTTTCGTTTACCCTCTTTTTGCTTTTCGAGCAATTTTCTTTTACGCGAGATGTCGCCTCCGTAACATTTGGCAATCACGTCTTTGCGGTACGAGCGGACAGTTTCGCGCGCAATGATGCGTCCGTCCAAGCGCGCCTGAATAGCCACCTCAAACATATGCCTCGGAATCAATTCGCGCAGTTTTTCCGTCAGCGCTTTCCCCTGATAATACGACTTGTCGCGGTGAACAATGGACGAGAACGCGTCCACCACTTCATTGTGAATCAAAATTTCCAGCAGGACCGCGTCCGTGTTTTCATAACCGATGGGTTCATAGTCAAAGGATGCGTAGCCCTTGGTCAAAGACTTCAGCGCGTCGTGAAAATCCACCAGGATTTCCGCCAAAGGCAGATGATACTCAATCAGCAAACGCTGAGGCGTGAGATACCGCAGGTTGATGAACTTGCCGCGCCGGTCTTTGGCCATCTGCATAACGTCGCCCATATAGCTCGTCGGCGTCAGAATCGTGGCTTTTACAATAGGTTCCGCAATGGACCCGATATCGCCGGCAGCAGGCAGCTTCGACGGGGAATCAATCTCCACCATACGTTCCGGACCGCGCGTACTCGCTTTCACATTCACCTGATAAATAACGTTCGGCGCAGTCAGCAGCACGTCCATACCAAACTCGCGCATCAGCCGTTCCTTAATAATCTCCATATGCAGAAGACCCAGGAATCCGCACCGGTACCCGAACCCAAGAGCAATGCTCGTTTCCGGCTGGAACTGAAACGCGGAATCCGACAGATGAAGTTTGTCCAGCGACTTTTTCAGCAGTTCATAGTCCGACGGATTGATCGGATAAAAGCCGGCGAACACAAACGGTTTGGACGGACGGTAACCTGGCAGCGGCGCAGAGATCGGATTGGCTTTTTCCGTCAATGTATCGCCGATGGAGACCAGGTGGATATCTTTCAGTCCCGTGGCAATATATCCGACCTCGCCGATATCGAGCCGGTCAAACTTTTTCATCCGCGGCGTGAGGTAACCGATCTCTTCCGGCGCCAACTCAAACTGACTTGAGACAAAAATCAGAGGTTTTCTCAAAGTGATTTCACCCGTGACCACACGGACAAAAAGAATGACACCCTTATACGCGTCGTAAACAGAATCAAAGACCAGCGCCGATAACCGTTTTTCCGAGGAGGGCACCGGCGGCGGCACCCTGCTCACGATCGCTTCCAGCACTTTATCAACGCCCATACCTTCCTTGGCGCTGACCAGAATCGGGTCCGCGTCCACACCCAAAAATTCCCGGATCTGTTTTGTGGCTTCTTCCGGATCGGACTGCGGCAAATCAATTTTATTGATTACGGGAATCAGTACCAGCCCGGCCTCGAGTGCAAGGCGCGCATTTGCCAGAGTCTGCGCCTCAACACCCTGCGACGCGTCCACCACCAGCAGAGCCCCTTCGCACGCGGCCAATGCCCGGCTAACTTCATAGGAAAAGTCCACGTGTCCCGGCGTGTCAATGAGATTTAGAATGTAGTCCTGGTCAGCGCCTGCGGCATTTTTCTGACGGTAATTCATGCGCACGGCTTTGGCTTTAATAGTGATGCCGCGCTCGCGTTCAAGGTCCATATCGTCGAGAATCTGCTGCCGCATCTGACGCGCGGGAATAGTGCCGGTCATTTCCAAAAGACGGTCCGCCAGCGTGGACTTGCCGTGGTCAATGTGCGCGATAATGGAAAAATTCCGGATCCATTCCGTGCTTTTCGGATTCAAATTAACGTTCGCAGAAGATTCAGAGACAGGTTCGGCCATAAGTTTTGATTGTTTAATTCTACGCGGGAGAAAGTTTCATCTGGCTGAGCCGCTGAAGCACGCTCGCGTAGTCGGAAACAGACATGATTTCCTGAGCCAGTTTTTGCGCTTCGGTCACGGAAGTGGCGCGGATGATCTTTTTCAGACGAGGAATAAAAGAGGGCACCACGGACAGTTCGTCCAGACCAAGCCCGATGAGGAGCTGGACCAGATTCGGTTCGCCGGCCATTTCGCCGCACATGCCCACCCATTTACCGTGCGCGTGCGCGGAATCCACAATTGTTTTTACCAGACGCAATATGGACAAATGCATAGGTTCGTAAAGCGTGGCCACATTTTCGTTGATACGGTCCACAGCGAGAGTGTACTGAATCAAGTCATTTGTCCCGATGGAAAAAAAGTCCGCTTCCTGCGCCAAAAGGTCCGCCGTAAGCGCCGCAGACGGCACCTCCACCATACATCCGACCTGATACGACGGCCCCACTTTCACGCCCGCGTTGACCAGTTCGCGCTGAACAGAGTCCAGCACGGCCTTGGCCTGGCGGTACTCCTGCACACCGCTGATCATGGGAAACATGATGCGCACTTTACCATCGGCGGATGCGCGCAGGAGAGCGCGGAGCTGTGTTTTAAAAATCTCCGGATATTTGAGCGAAAAACGGATGGCGCGCAGCCCCAGGAATGGATTGCTTTCCACGGGAAACCCGCCGATGAGCGGTGACAGTTTGTCCCCGCCGATGTCCAGCGTGCGGAACACAGTGGAATACGGCATCATCTGCTGAGCTACGCGCGAATAATGTTCGTACTGTTCATCTTCCGTCGGCAAAGTGGTTCGGTTCATAAAAAGATATTCCGTGCGGAAAAGACCGATACCTTCCGACCCGTAAGCCAGCACGGATTTCACTTCTTCCGAAGTTTCGATATTGGCGGAAAGTTCGATGCGTCTACCGTCCACAGTCTGGGCCGGGAGGTCTTTGAGCTTTTCCAGTTCGTGCGTTTCGCGCACCTGGATTTCCTTTTCGCGCAGGTAATTGGACAGGGCCAGACTGTCCGGGTCCACAATGATAAGACCTTGACCGCCGTCCACCACGATTTCCTGACCCGTGCGCACATGCACGGTAATCTCTTTAAGACCCACCACCGCGGGAATCCCAAGACTCTGCGCCAGCAGGGCCGTATGGCTGGTCCGACCGCCCACGTCAATCGCAAACCCGCGGATCAAATCTGTTTTCAAACTTACTGTATCCGACGGCAGGAGATTGTGCGCGACCACGATGGACGGTTCGCTCATCTCGGCCAGTTTCCGTTTTTCCTTGCCCAGCAGGTAACGGATGATCTTGTTGCCGACCTCTATAATCTCATTTTTGCGTTCACGGAAATATTCGTCGGACATCGCGTCAAACGTGCGGCTGATACGGTCCAGCGCCTCCTGCACAGCGGCCTCAGCGTTCCGGAAATCGCGCGAGATTTCCTTTTCCACGTCCTTGGTCAGGAGCGGATCGTCGAGGATGAGCAGATTGGCTTCCACCAGACGCGCATGGCTTTTACCGAGGACGCGGAGCATCTCGTCCTTGTCCGCTTCCATTTCATCGCGCGTTTTTTCAATCGCGCTGCGGAACCGTTTTATCTCCTTCTTAACATCTTTCTTGTCAATGACCGCGTGCGGCACCACGAGCGTTTCTTCTTCGAGCAGAAACACTTTTCCTATCCCGATACCGGGCGAGGCAGGTATACCGTGATACAGTTTTGAGTCCATTTTTATCGGCTAATTTTCCCCGAACTTTGAAGCGAAAAGTTTTTTCAGACTGTCCACCGCGGCCTGTTCGTCGTCGCCTTCCGCAATCACTCTGAGATTCGTGCCCATGGGCGCGGCCAGCATGAGGAGCCCCATGATTGATTTACCGTCGACTTCGAGACTGTCTTTAAGAACGCGGATGCGTGATTTGAACCGGTTTGTTGTCTGTACAAAGAGAGACGCGGGCCGGGCATGCAGACCCAGCCGATTCTCAATCTTCAAATAACATTCTATCATAACTCACCCAAAGATTCTAACCGCGCTGCGCACCAACACTATGGCGGCAACGGTAAAGTAGAAGATTTTTGAAACAGATATTCCCCGCCGCAACGCCGCGACAAAAACAGGAAAAGCCGTGAACGCCAACAGCCAATCCGGCCTGCCGACAACAACAGTTCCGACGGCAAAACAGACCACCACAGCCGCCAGCAAAAAGAGCGAACTCCTGCGGATGGCGGCAATACCTTTTTGCACCGGGTAGCGGGCGATTTCCACTGCACAAGATTCGCCCCACCGGTACCCTGCCCAGACCATAGCCGCCCTGAGCGGCAGGGAAAAGGCATTATACAAAATAAGAAAACAGCATGCAGGAACGAATGGCGCCAACCGGCTGTACTGCATGGCGTAAAGGTCTCTTTGTCCGGCGGCAATCCACAGATACACCATACCGCCGGCAAGTATGGCAGACAACGCCGACGTGGTGCGCCACCCGGACCAGAAACATCCGTCGCCGATTGCAGCGAGCGGTCCGCACATACGTTCTTTGAGCTGGACGATCCGGGAATACACAGCCGCGCGCGACGACGGGTCGTTTTGTGCGGCATTTTCCTCCAGACGCACGGTCATGGCCGCCATGAGTCCGGCCAGATACGGGTGCGTGTTGAAAAATTCCAGATGCCGCCGCAAAGCGTCCTTCAAATTTTCCGCGTCCGGATAAATCCGTTTCAAAGATGGCTCAACAACGAACGAAAAGCCGATGTTTTGCATGCGGGCAAAGTTCCACGCTGACTGAAGGAAGAATGTCCTTACAAACATACTGAACAGTCTGAAGTTATTCATCAGGAGAGCGATTCGTAGACTGCTGAGCATCCGAGAACACCCGCTGTCACTGCCAGCCAGTGCGCAGGCAAAATTGAAAACACCGCGGGATTTGCCGCCGGCCGCAGCATCCACACTCCAAGCGGCATTAAAATCAGATAAAAGCAGACGGATTTCAGAAAAACTAGAGATATGCAGGCAGCTATAGCGGCGCACAGCGCGGGACTTTTCCCTGATTCAACACGTGCAAGAATCCAGTTGTTCCATCCGGCGAACCTGCGCCGCATGAAAAAGTCCCCCTTTTTGAACAAAATGCCGAACGGGACAGCCGCGGCCAGAGCCAGCCCCAGCGCAGGAAATCCGCCCAGTTGACAGGACCAGTAAACAGTCAGCGCAGCTGCCGCAGTACCGTCGGGCGGGATCGCTTTTCCCACAGGAATGACCGTGACCCAGAGCAGTTCAATGATTGCGCCCGCGGCCAGACCAAGCAGAACATTCCCGCTGACCGCCCCCACCGCAGTACCGACCACAACAGGCCGCGAAAACATGAACTGCCCCACAGCCATTGAGTCGAGAGTGAGCGCGCCGGCAGTGAAAACCGCGGCAATCATGTCCGGGTTTTAGCCCTGCTTCTTTTCGAGCGTGAAATGAAGTTCTTTCTGCACAGTTTCGCCGGGTTTGAGCGAAAAGCGCCATTGCGTCAGCAGGACCAGTCCCTGAAATGTCTTTTCAAATCCGCCTTCGGAATTGGACACAGTTTCCAGAGGGAAGACCCATCCGTCCGCGGGCTGGTCAAAATCAATTTTCATTTTCCAGTGCAGATGCCGGTCCGAACGTTCCCAGTGTTTTTTTCCGATGAACGGGACATCCAGCTCAGGTTCCGGCACAGTGAACGCGAGATTGAATTCCGGTGCGAACCACAGATTGTCCGCGCTTTCACGCGACAGATTTTCAATCCGGTACACCACATTCATCACCGCGCCTGCGCTGTCCGCGGGAAATCCCAATACTTTCTGCACGCGGATTTTCCGTTTTTTCTCTCCGCACCAGACCATGCCTTCGCGCGACAGAGTGACGGACACATTCCCATTTTCCGCAGTTTCAACTTTATGGTCATAATGACCGAGAACAAAGTCGCCCTGCTCGCCGTACTGACATTTCTGAAAAGTCTGGACGTCTGTGTGCGGATGGAGGAAATGGTCCATCAGCGAAGATCGTCGGTACCAGTCGTACTGCAAACGGTTCTCCAGGCCGGACTCTTTGGCCACGGCCAGGTCGTGAATAGACTGGGTGCCGCTCTTTTTACTTTTGTCCGCGGTTGCCATTTTTTTAAGTTTCTGGTGATAGACTTCTTCGCGGCGCGTGAGCACGTTACCCACATTAATGAGCGCGGGTTTAAAATCCCATTCAAAGATAGTGCCGCCGGCGGACGGCGAGATGTAAACATTCTGAGCATCCGACTCCACAATCACCTCGTCCTGACCGTCATTATCAAAATCGCACACTTCCGCCTGGACCGCGCCGGACTTTTTGCCGTTACCGCCGGGGATTTGGTCGAGTATCGTTTCTGATTCAATGAGATTTTTGTAAATGGCCTGCCGCAGAATCGGCAGATACAGACCGCCAAAAACTCCGTGCCAGTAAGAGCAGTTGCACTGACCTGCCCACAATTTGTCCAGCGCCTGCGTGACCGGCGCATTGTCCGGCTGAGGCGCAGATTTGGACTTGCGCGATTTTTTCAGCGCTTGTTCCGCCAGATGCGCGCGGCGGCTGACGCGGAGCATTTTTTTGTGCATGTCGTTGGATTCCGGGTACTTGGCCAGAAAGTTGCGCCACATGCCGCCTTTCAGGAACCGCCGCATATATTCCAGTTCAGGTTCATTTTTCAGACGCTCGACGATACCTTCAAATTCCGCGCTGGACTGCGTGGGCAGGGACCATTCCGACATTTCAAAGTAGGATGCGGTCGGCAGATACGTGCGTCCGACAGCGCGGTTATTTTTTCTGAATTCGGCGAATGTGGCAGTCTCCAGCCAGTCGCTGTTCTTTTCGATGAGCGTGAGGAACTTTTCCAGCCATCCTTCTTCGTACACCAGCTCAAACGTTTTCGGCCACAGCCCGAACTTTTCCCCGTCGTCGGCCATGACCAGAGCCGGACGCACGCCTCCGCGCCAGCTCTGCGCGCTTTTTTTCATGAAATCAATCGAATCTTCCGGTTTGGAAAACGGTATAAGGTAGCGCAAATCCTGCGATATGGGAAATACATCCAGCGCAAGACCTTGTTCCTCCACTTTATAGTACCCGCTGAGCTGTTCTTTGGTCAGACCTGCGGAGAGAAAATGCGTGTCGTCGAGCACAGTGTACTCGATGCCGGCTTCGCGGATAGGTTTAGGCAGATGAGGTTCCCACACGCGTTCCGCGCACCACATACCCTGCGGTTTCGTGCCGAAATGCGTTTCAATAAAACGGCTCAGTTTTTGAATCTGGCCGATTTTGTCCGCGTCCGGCAGAATAGCAAGAATCGGTTCATAGAAACCGCCCGAAAGAAGTTCCACCTGACCGCGCGCAGCCATTTCGCGGGCACGGTCCAGATAGTCCGCATGATGTGCGGCCAGCCAGTCCCAGAGAATGCCGGTGCAATGCAGGTTCCACTTCACCGCCGGGTGACGCCAGAGCACTTCCATGAACGGTTTGTACGATTTGCGATACGCTTCTTCAAAAACTTCGTCAAAGTTGCCAATGGGCTGATGATTGTGGATACCGAGGAGAAAAGTTATCTTGTTCATGATTATTTTACCCTCACTGATTCAAGATTGACAGACTCGCGTTTTTCCGACGGGATGGACTGCGCGAAAAGTTCCACACCGAGCGCGGACAGTTCACGCAAAGACTGCAAGTCCTCCTCGTTGAACGACACTGCAGGTGAAATTTGATGGACAAACTCTTTGCGGTGAAGACCGCCCAGATTCAGCGCGAGCAGTTCCACGCCTGCTTTCACCAGAAGAAGCGCATCTTTGGGGCAGGACAGCAGCACCATAGCCGGGTCCTGCGCCGGTCCGATATTTTTCAAAAGATTCGCCGCGTCCGCCACGGACAAAACTTCCAGTCGGACAGGTTCCGGCACAGCCATACCCATCAAAGTTTTTTGCACCGGGTCTGAGGCAGCGCTATCGGAAACAGCCACCAGCAGTTTTACCGGCAAAAACCGCAGCCATCCTTCCACTACCTGACCGTGGATAAGACGGTCGTCCACGCGCGCAAACAGCATGGCCATACGCTTACCTGCCCCCCATCCTTGCCAAGAGCACGGCTTTGGCGTCCTGGATACCTTTGACACCGTCCGCGCCGATTTTGCGCACAAGGTCGGGGAGGAGCATCCTGCTGCGGTTGACCAGAGCGGAGACGAGCATGGGCATATTCACACCGGTAAGGATTTCAACCTGCACTCCGGGCACAGTCACCTGCGACAAAGCCGCGTTGGTGGGCGTGCTGCCGAACAAGTCGGTCATAATCACAAACCCGTCCACAGGTTCCGGACAATTTTTCCGGCATTCGCTCAATGATGCAGCGATTTTGTCCCGGAGATTTTCCAGAGATTCGTCCACCTGCAGGTCCACACCCACGACGGCAGGCAGACGTCCGACGAGCCGTTCGACTGCGGAAACCATATTGGAGGCCACGTTTAGATGAGTTACCACCATTACTCCGATCATTTTATAGAATTGAAAAGCGCGGACTCAATTGATTTGGCTCTGGTCCAGATCGCGGTGCCGCACCGAGACAGGATAATCCTTTTTCTTAAGAAATTCCGCAACCGCTTCGGCAATGGTAACAGAACGATGCCGTCCGCCGGTGCAGCCAATCGCAATGGTCAGATGCGATTTCCCTTCTTTGATATATTCGGGCAGACAATGCGAGACCAGATCACAAAATTTCGGCAAAAATTTCCGGCTGATTTTCTTTTCCATCACAAATTTCTTAACATCACGCTGAAGGCCGGTCTTGCTGTGAAGCGACGGCACATAGTTGGGATTGGGCAGAAACCGCACGTCCCACACCATGTCCGCGTCCGCCGGAATCCCGTACTTGAACCCGAACGAATAGACGGAAATATGCAGAGTGCGTTCCATCGTGGTCGGCAGAGACGAAGCCACCATTTCTTTCAGTTCCGACAGCGTCAGGTTGCCGGTATCAATGATGCGGTCGGCCCGCGCGCGGATTTCGCGTAACCTGCGCCGCTCTTCGTGAATTCCATCCATCACACCTCTACCGAGCGGATGTTTGCGCCGCGTTTCAGAGAACCGTCTTAAAAGCGTGGGATCGTCCGCGTCGAGAAACAGGGTCCACGTCCCGATCCCTCTGGACCGGAACACATCGAGTGAACGGGTCAGCTCTTTAAAAAATTTGCCTTCGCGCACGTCCACGCCCAGCGCCACTTTGCGGAGAGAGTGGCCGGACCGCACCATCAAGTCCGCAAACTGAGGCAAAAGAGGGGCAGGCATATTGTCCACGCAGAAAAAACCAAAATCTTCCAACGCATTGATTGCCTGACTTTTTCCCGCGCCGGAAATACCCGTCACCATTACGCAGAGGAACCCGTCTTTGGCTGCCATTTTGCGGTTGCTTTTCATTTTATGGAAAGTCGAAATGCGACGGGAACAGGATATTATCGCCTGCGGTACGGATTGCGTCCATGCGACACTCTGGACTGGCGGGTGACGCTTTCACTGCGGAGCGTACCCAGGGTCGGTGTGTCTGTGCCGGGTTCAGCAGCCAGCGCCTGCACGAGGTTGCGTTCCATGTCCCGCGCGCTATGCACGCCCTGAGCTTTCAGACGCTGGTAGAGAGCCGACACTTCAATCAAAATCGCCAGGTTCCTGCCCGGACGCACAGGCATGATAATTTTGGGCACGCGCACGCCAAGAATTTCAACCGAATGGTCCTCGAGTCCCAGACGGTCGTACTCTTTGGCCGGGTCCCACATTTCCAGATGCACCACCAACTCAATCCTTGCCGAATTGAGCACTGAACTCATGCCGAAAAGCTGTTTCACGTCAATAATGCCCAGACCGCGCACTTCCATGTGGTGTTTCATCATTTCGTTGGCGGGTTTACCGATGAGGACACCGCCTGTACGGTGCTGTACCTGCACCACGTCGTCAGCCACGAGCATGTGACCGCGCTTGATAAGTTCCAGGGCGCACTCGGATTTGCCGATTCCGGATTCGCCGGAAATCAGGACGCCAAGCCCGTACGCATCCACCAGCACGGCGTGCACGGTGACAGTAGGCGAAAGTTTTTCTTCGAGATAGGTGGTCAGTTCCGACGTCAGGATGGAAGTTTCCAGCGCGCTCACCAGCATGGGAACTTGAAACCGGTTGGCCAGTTCGAGCAGTTCGGGAGTGGGACTCATGCGGTGCGTCAGGATCATGCAGGGAATCTTGAACTTGAAGAATTCGCCCACAGCATCCGGCGACTGTTTCAGCCCCACATGCACCAGGTAGGCATACTCGCCGCGCCCGATGACCTGGATGCGGTCCCAGCGGAAATTTTCAAAAAAACCGCCGAGCGCCAAGCCCGGACGGTTCAGTTCCCAGACCGCAATAGTGCGGTCCAGACCCGCCTGACCGGCTACAACTTCCAGTTCCAGGTCCGAAGCTTTTTCTCTGACGAATTCCTGTACGGTCAGTCCCATAAAAGCGTTGCCGCCGGTACGACTCTGCCGCCGCTGCGCAGGACCGCCGGGGACTCAGTCACAAACTGTCAGTAATCGTTTTCTTCCTTGATCAGTTTGAGCGCGTCTTGAGGCGACTTGGCTTCTCGCAAAGCCTGCCTGAAGAACTTGTCTTTAAGTAAGCGGGAAACTTTTGCCAGAATCTTGAGGTGAATACCGGCCGCGTTGGTCGGCACCACCAGCATAAAGAACAGATATACCGGTTCGCCGTCGAGCGCGTCGAATTCAATTCCTTTCTTTGTGATTCCAAGCGCCGCAGCCACATCTTTGACAGAATCAGATTTTCCGTGAGGGATTGCTATTCCCTGACCGATACCTGTGGACCCCAGTTCCTCTCTTTCCAACAGCGAGGCGAGGATCTTTTCAGGGTTCTTTATCTTGTGCGCAGTGGCAAGATTGTTGACCAGCTCTTTTAGGACCTCTTTTTTACTCGCACTTTGCAGGTCCAGATTCACCGCTGTATCCGGCAAAAAGTCGAGCAGGTTTACGCTGGTTGTCGCATCTTTGTTCATCAGGTCCATCCTCCTTGAAACCCCTCTTTACTCTTCGACTTCGACAAGTCCGTACCGGTCTTTGCCCCGCCGATAAACTACGCTAAGACGGCTGGTTCTCTCGTTCATGAAAAGCACAAACGGGGAACCGTTCGAACTGAGGCGGTGCAATGCCTCGTTCAAGGACTGTGTCTCCATTGTTATTCTTTTAAATTCTGCGATTTTGCCGCCGGGCGCTTCTTCGTCATACTTCTTTTCGGAAAGGGTTTTAAGGATATCTTCTGACGATATGAGGGACGTGGGTTTGGAAATTTTGCGGGACTGGCCTTTGGGACGGTGTTCTTTCATACGGTCTTTGACTCTGGAAAGGTGCAGGTCAATCTTGTGGCTGGCCAGGTCAATGGACGAGTAAAGGTCGCCGGCCACGCCCTTTACGCTGAACGTGCTGCCGGGCACATGGACCACGACTTCGGCTATGTGACGGAGTTTCTCGATGGTAAGGATGATCTGGGCGGATACAATTGAATTAAAATGGCGGCCGACTTTCTCAATTTTGCGCTGAGCATAGTCAGATAGCGACGGGGTCAGGTTCAGATGTCTGGCGGTGATAGAAATATGCATAATTCCTGCTCGTCCTATTCTAGCTAAAGTGACGTGCACCTGTCAACAGTACGGCGGGATATATTTACGGGTTAAATCTGGAACTGGTCGCCGAGGTAGACGCGGCGGGCTTCCGGGCTTTCCAAAAGGGCCTGGGCGTCGCCTTCCAGGAGGACTTTGCCCTGGTAAAGAATATAGGCACGGTCTATGATGCGCAGAGTTTCGCGCACGTTGTGGTCAGTGATGAGAATGCCCAGCCCGCGCGATTTGAGTCGGGCCAGGATTTCCTGCAGGTCCGTCACCGTGATGGGGTCTATGCCGACGAATGGTTCGTCGAGCAGGAGAAACTTGGGTTCGTTCAGCAGGGCGCGGCAGATTTCGAGACGGCGTTTTTCTCCGCCGGAAAGTGTGGCCGCAATCTGTTTTCTTTTGTCGTGCAGTCCGAGGTCTGTGAGCAGGTGGTCTGATTTGGCATCCTGCTCGGAACGCGGAATAGGGAATGTTTCCAGCACTATCCTCAAATTGTCCTCGACGGAAAGTTTGCGGAATATGGACGGCTCCTGCGGGAGGTAGCCGATGCCTTTGCGCGCGCGGCGGTACATGGGCATGTCCGAGATTTCTTCGCTGTCCAACTGTACCGACCCTTCCTCGGCTTTGAGCATACCGACTACAAGATAAAATGTGGTGGTCTTGCCTGCGCCGTTGGGGCCGAGCAATCCGACAATTTCGCCGGACGCCACAGAGATGTGCACGTCGTCCACCACAATTTTGTGCCCGTAACTTTTCTTGAGGTTTCTGGCGGAAAGGTTCATGGCTTTTTTCGGGAAAATTCCACGCGTCCTTTGACTTTGCGGCTGAACTGGATTTCGCGTTTGTCCATCCACCCGACGATATTTTCCGCGCTGATCTGCACGCGGTGTTCCGGTTCCTGCACAAAAAACGCAGGACGGCCGGTTTCCGCCACCATTTTGCGTTCAACGCCGTAGTATCGTATTTCCTGCGCTTTCAGAGTGCGGCCGGACTGAACTGCCTCGACGTTTCCGCTGGCGAAGAGTTCCGAACCTTTCACGCGCAGACTGATTTTTTCCGCGCTGAGCGCCGTGTCCGGCTGGGTGGCGTCTTTTCTTTTCCACACGGCTTTGGGGTTGCCCCAGAGTTCGCCGAATTCTTCTTTCTGGTCGTAGCGGGCGAATTTTGAAATGGAATGAATTGTATCGCCGGTATCGAGTTCGTAATCCACGTGCACGTTACCTCGCGCCTCAACGTAACGGCCTGTCTCTTTGGATTCGGTCTCTTCAGCGGTGATGCGGATGGGTCCCTGTTCCATTGCTTTCCGCTCGGCTGACGCGGGCGCGGTGAGGACAAGGCAAATGACCGGAATCAACCATCTCCGGCGGTTCATTTAATTCCCATTTCTTTGGGATAAATTTCTGCGCGGTGCTTGAAAATTTTAACAGTGGAAAGGTCGGGTGTTGCTTCCATGCCTTCACCGATAAGCGTGGACTCTTTGCGAACTATTTTGACGTGCGATTCGGTCCAGACCCTTTGGCGCGCGGCGGAATAGTTGAGCCGTTCCGTCGACAGTGTGGACCCGTCCTGAGATTGAACATGCACGCCGCCCCATGCGGACAGGTCGCGCGTCACTGTCTGCACTTCACCTTTGGGCGCGGAAAGACGGGCGGAAAGAGTCTGGGCTTTCTTGGCCTGCATGAGACTTTCTTTGGACCTTTTCTTGACTGACGGAGGCATACTCATGAACTCAATCTTGATGTTGTCCAGCACCACTTTGCTTTGGCTGTTGTAAAATTTTGCAATCTCGGAATTCAGCACCCAGACCGGCACGCCGCTGCGCGTTTCTGTGATGGTAAACTTTTCCACCCACTGGTCCGGTTTGTCGGCAAAATCCGCAGGCGTAGTCGGCGGCGCATAGCATCCGGCGATAAACAGAAGCGCCAGGACCGAGAAACCGGAAATGGTTTTCTTCCACGCGCCCTGCGATTTGATGAGCAGGTCAATCACTTCGCGTATCACGCCTTTTCCCGACGGAGTTTTGGTGGTCAGATGACAGACTTTTTTCAGTTCGTCCGGCGATTCGGGCGGACAGACGGCCAGTCCCACGTGCTTTAATGTGTTCAAGTCCACCATATCGTCGCCGACGTAAGCTATCTGGTCCGGACGGAGATTCAGTTTACGTGCGCACTGCTGGACCGCCTGCCATTTGTCGAGACAACGCTGAAACAAAAAATGGATACCGAGCTCTTTGGCGCGGACCGCGACTTGACGCGATTTCCGCGCTGTGACCCAGGCCAGTTTGACGGACAGCTTGGAATCTCTCAGCATGGCAAGACCCATGCGGTCTTTCACGCTCCAGATTTTGATTTCTTCGCCGGAATTGAGGATGATGATTTCGCCGCCGGTCAGCACACCGTCCACGTCGCTGGCCAGGAGCCGGATTTTTTTTGCGCGCGCAAGAAGCGATTGCGCGGATTTTGCTTTTTTCAAGCGATGCCCTCGGCCAGAATGTCGCGCTCGTCGAGGATTCCGACCGGACGTCCTTTTCTGTCCACTACGGGAATATTATCAATACCGTGACTTTTCAAGAGGGTCAGCGCGGTATAAACGCTCTGGTCGGACGTGATTACGCGCGGATTGCGGGTCATGACTTTTTCAATCAGGCGGTTCAGCAGGTGAGGGTCGGTTTGCAGGTGACGCCGCAAATCTCCGTCGGTAAAGAACCCGGCCAGTTTGCCCGAACGGTCCGTCACGTGTGTGGCGCCGAGCCGCGTGCGGGTCATTTCCAGCAAGGCCTGCCGCACGGTACTGCCGAGCTTGACCACGGGATTTTCTTTGCCTTTGCGCATGATTTCGCCGACGGTCATAAAGAGTTTTTTGCCGAGCGCGCCGCCCGGATGCAGGCGGGCAAAGTCCGACGGACGGAACCCGCGTTTTTCCATCAGCGCCACTGCCAGTGCGTCGCCCAGCGCGATCATGGCTGTGGTGGACGCGGTCGGCGTCAGATTGAGCGGGCAGGCCTCCTGTTCCACGGAACAGTCGATGACATGGTCGGCGAAACGGGCCAGGCGGGATTTTTTTTGTCCGGTCATGGCAATGAGGATGAGTTTACGTTCTTTGAGCACTGGCAAAATTTTGCGGATTTCGTCGGTTTCGCCGGACGCGGAAAGGATGAGCATACAGTCGCCGCCGCGGATCATGCCGAGGTCGCCGTGCAGTCCTTCCGCAGGGTGAAAAAATACCGCGGGCGTGCCTGTAGACGATAAAGTGGCTGCGATTTTGCGTCCGATGAGACCGGATTTACCGATACCCATGACCACCACTTGACCGCCGCGCCGTGTCACCTGGTCCAGGCGGTCTGCGGCGCGGGAAAAATCCGGACCGATATGCCGGATTTGGCGGCGCACGGCTTCAGACTCGATTCTGAGCACGCGCCGCGCGCTGTTGAGCAGATTGACCTTCATTTATTTGTGGATCTGTTGTGCGGACTTCAGCCAGGGCGTGACTTCCGGCGGGATATCGCGCAGATACGGTCTGAGCATCCAGTTCAGCAAAAAGTAGACCACTATCAGCGACGCGTAGATAACGCCCAGGGTTTTCCCGTGCCATTCCCACGTCGGAGCCCAGAGCGGGGTAACGTTCAGAGCCGAACCGCACTTCTTACAATTTTTGGCGTTGTCCTTATTTTCAACACTACATGCTGGACACTTCATAAATGCCTCCTGTCAGGCGGAATTTTTCACCACGCGGTCAATCGCGAGCAAAGTTTTGAGGATTTTTTTCAAATCGGAAAGCCGCACACTGTTGGGCCCGTCGGAAAGCGCACGGTCCGGATCCGGGTGCACTTCCATGAACAGCGCGGATATACCCACTCCCACTGCAGCGCGCGCAAGCGGTTCAACATACTCGCGCTGACCGCCGGAACTGTCCCCCCGCCCGCCGGGCAGCTGCACCGAATGTGTAGCGTCGTAGACAACCGGGACATCCATTTTTTTCATCACCTGCAATCCGCGCATATCCACGACCAGATTGTTGTACCCGAAAAATGTGCCGCGTTCAGTGAGAAGGACCTGACGGTTGCCGGCTCGGACGATTTTTTCAATCGCGTTCTTCAATTCCCACGGCGACAGAAACTGCCCCTTCTTGATATTGACCGGTTTGCCGGTACGGGCGCAGGCAATCAGCAGGTCTGTCTGACGGCAGAGGAACGCAGGGATCTGGAGCACGTCCGCTGTTTCCGCGGCCCACTCGGCTTCCTGCGGTAAATGCACGTCGGTAAGGATGGGCAATGCAAAATCTTTTTTTATCCCGGCCAGCATGCGCAGACCTTCTTTCACTCCGGGCCCGCGGTACGAACGCGCCGACGAACGGTTGGCTTTATCGTACGAACATTTGAGAATGAGCGGGAGATTGAGTTCAGCGCAGATTTTTTTGAGCGATGCGGCCATTTTCCGCAGATGCGGTTCGGATTCCATAATGCAGGGACCCGCAATCAAAGTGAACGGACGGATGTTGGACAGACGGGCGTTGCCGACTCTGACTTCGCTCAATGCCTGCAGACCCTTTGCGCGAGCGCTCATTTTCAGGAAGAATGTTCCATTGACGCACGCACAAATGAACTGAAGAGCGGGTGCGGGTACAGCGGCGTGGACTGAAGTTCGGGATGGAACTGCACTGCGACGAACCACGGGTGGTCTTTCAGTTCCACGATTTCCGCCAGTTTGCCTTTGGTGTAGATGCCGGTCACTTTCAGTCCGGCGGACTCCAGTTTCTTGCGGTAAATATTGTTCAGTTCGTAGCGGTGTCGGTGACGCTCGTTCACCGATTCCCGACGGTAAATGGCGCGCGCGCGACTGCCTGCGCTCAGCCGGCAGGGATAAGCGCCGAGCCGCATGGTGCCGCCGAGATTCTTAAGTTTGCGCTGTTCCGGTATGAGATCGATCACCGGATAACGCGTCTTGGGGTTGAACTCCGTGGAATGCGCGCCGGTCATACCGCAGAGATTGCGCGCGGTTTCAATCACAGCGCACTGCATGCCGAGACAGATGCCGAGGAACGGGATTTTATGTTCGCGCGCGTACTTGACCACGGCTATTTTCCCCTCGATACCGCGGTCGCCGAACCCGCCCGGCACCAGGATGCCGGACACATTTTTCAGCTGGTCCCAGAGGTCCGGATGACTGACGTCGAGATAGTGGATATCCACGTGCGCTTCCTGCTCGATGCCGCCGTGGATGAGCGCTTCAATCAGCGATTTGTAGCTGTCTTTGAGCTCGATATATTTGCCGGCAATGGCAATGGAAACTTTACGTTTGGGAAACTTGATGGCCTGGACCATCTTGCGCCAGTCCGCCAGACCGTCCTTTTTCCCCGACGGTGAACGCAGGCGGAGGATGGAAAGCAGGATCTGGTCCACACCCTGTTCCGCGAACTTGAGCGGCACTTCGTAAATAGTCGACACATCGGGAGCGGCAATAATTTGTTTGACCGGCACATTGCAGAACAGCGCCATTTTTTCGCGCATAGGCAAGTCCAGAGGGCGCTCTGTGCGGCAGACCAGCAGATCGGGCTCGATCCCAATCTCGCGCAGTTTACCGACGGAATGCTGTGTCGGCTTGGTTTTAAGTTCTTCGGATGATTTCAGGTACGGTATCAGAGTCACATGCACGTAAAGCACATTGCCTGTGCCGCAATCAATCTTGAACTGGCGGATGGCCTCGAGGAACGGGAGCGACTCGATGTCTCCGACGGTGCCGCCGATTTCAATAAAGACCA
>CAYHWZ010000004.1:0-21530 GCA_964359975.1 uncultured Elusimicrobia bacterium
CGCGGTATGTATCCGAAACTTTGTGCCGGTCGGACATTTCCACAGTATGGTGCGCCCGACTATTCCCATCCCGTCCGAAGCTAGCAAGGTGAACAGAATCACGGACGAGATGCTGGAATCCGAACCTCCTCTCGCGGAAGTGCTGCCGAAGTTCATGGACTTTATCGGCAGCCGCACAGTGGTGGCGCATAACGCAAAATTTGATCTGAAGTTCCTGCAGTTCGCGTCCCAGCAGATACTGCAGAAATCGTTCAACAATCCGTTCGTTGACACACTGGCGATTTCGAGGGAAAATGTCCCGGCCAAATCGCATTCGCTCACTTCGCTTGCCAAAGATTTAAATATTGACCTGCCCAACGCGCACCGGGCCATGGACGATTGCCTGGCCACGGCGCACTTGTTCCAGCGCGTGGAAGAAATCCTCGACCCGCGTTTGAAAGCTTTTCTCGAAGACCAGCTTGACCTCGTGACACTCGGAACCATTGCGGATATTGTGCCTTTGGTCAGTGAGAACCGCATTATTGTGAAACAGGGTCTGTCGCATCTTCTGAAAACGCGCAAAGTCGGGCTGAAAGCGCTCATCCGTGAAAGCGGCGTGAGCATACGCGCACGCACAGTGAGCGCGGATTCGCCGGAACAGGAAATTCCGACAGCCAAAGATATTTCATGGAGACTGACACCTTTGCTGAACGCGGCAGGACGGTTTTCCAAGGCGGAACTTGCGGTACAGCTTTTGCTGACAGAAAACGAAGCCGAAGCGGACCGTCTGGCGCGCGAAATTTCCGAACTGAACCAGAACCGGCGGACTCTGCAGAAAACTAACATTGACAAATTTTTCCAGTTAGTGGACCAGCAGTGCGACGTAATAAAGGACCGGCTGATTTTTGTGGTGGCGCACGGAGTGGAACACGGAGTGACCGGCATTGTGGCCAGCCAGATGGTACGCGAATTTCAAAAACCTGTGGTGCTTCTGATTGCGGAAAACGGAGAAGCCATGGGTTCGTCCAGGTCTGTGCCCGGATTCAATATCGTCGATGCGCTGGAAAAATGCAAGGACCTGCTGGTCAAATACGGTGGTCACCCTGCAGCCGCGGGACTGACGGTGGAATCGGCGAAAATCGAACAACTGCGGACACGCCTCAAAGAAATCGCCGGCGCGCAGATAGGACACGACGCACTGTCCGCGAAAATCGAGATTGACCAGGAACTGGAATTTGAGCAGGTGACACCGGAACTGGTGAAAGAGATTTCGCGGCTCGAACCGTTCGGAGAAGGCAACCCCACACCGCTTTTTTCAATTAAAAAAATGCAGATCGGGGACTGCACTCTCGTGGGCCAGCAGAAGAATCATTTGCGGCTCCGTCTGACGCGCAACGGCAGCATCCTCAACGCAATGGGATGGAGCATGGGCGAACTTATTTTCACCCTGGCAAAAGGGGATGAAGTGGACGCCGCGTTCCGCCTGGAACTGGAAAAATGGAACAGTCAGTCGCGTCCGAGACTGGTGCTGACAGATTTGCGCATGTCCGGCGGATCGCACAGCAAGAAACATTAATCGTAACCGGAGGATGGTATTTCAATGAAAAAAAACAGTCCCAAGAATTTTGCTTCCATCGGTCTTATCGGCGGCAGCGGCGTGTACGAAATCGACGGCATTCAGAACCTGCGTGAAGTTAAAATCAAAACGCCGTTCGGCAATCCTTCGGACGCCATTATGCTCGGGACACTCGAAGACGTGCCCATGGCATTTCTGCCGCGTCACGGACGAGGACATGTGCTGCTCCCGTCGGAAATAAACTCGCGGGCCAATATCTGGGCGCTGAAATCGCTCGGTGTGGAACAGATCATCTCCGTCTCCGCCTGCGGTTCTCTTAAAGAAGAACTCCCCCCGCGCACATTGGTCATTCCCGACCAGCTTTTTGACCGCCCACACTCGCGCCCGGGATTCACTTTCTACGGCAATGGCGTAGTCGGTCACACGTCCATGGCCAAACCTTACTGCACGGAACTTTCCGACCGCGTTTTTCAGGCAGGGACAGAAATGAAACTTCCCATTCACAAAGGCGGCACTTTTGTCATCATGGAGGGCCCGACTTTTTCGACGAAAGCGGAATCACAGGTCTGGCGCGGTCTTGGCTTTTCCATTATCGGCATGACCAATCTGCCGGAATCCAAACTCGCGCGCGAAGCGGAGATCTGCTACACCACCATCGCACTGGTCACGGACTACGACGTGTGGAAAGAAGGCGAAGAAGTTTCCGTGGAGAAAGTGCTTGCCACCATCCACGACAACGTGGCCAACGTGAAAAATCTCATCAAGAATTGCGTGGGAAAACTGGCGCGCAAACGCACCTGCGAATGCGCCACCGCCGCACAGTTTGCCGTGCAGACACATCCGGCGCACCGCAACAAACAGACCATGAAAAAACTGGACATTATCCTCGGCAAATATCTGAAGAAATGAAACCCGCCGGCAACGCCGCTACTTTGCGGAACTCCTTTCACCGCTGGCCCAAGGTGGACCTGCACTGCCACCTCGACGGCGCGCTCCGCGTGGAAACCATCTTTCAAATCGCGCGCAAACAGAAAATCGCCATCCCCGCTGACAGTCCGGAAGAACTGAAAAAGTTCGTGCAGGTAAGCCCGTCGTGCCGTTCGCTCACGGACTTTTTGAAATGTTTCACCTACTTTTACGAAGTGCTGAAATCCGCCGAGACCATGGAACGGATTTCGTACGAACTCTGTGAAGACACATCCGCGGAAAATGTGCGGTACTTCGAGCCCCGCTACGCGCCCGCTCTGCAGGAAAGCAAAGATTTTCACATGGAAGATTCGCTCAAATCCGTGTTGCGCGGATTGTCCGCAGGCGGCAAAAAATTCAAAGTCGGGTGGGGCGTTATCCTCTGCATATTCCGTTCGCATACAAAAGAAGTGGCGGACGAAACAGTGCGACTGGCAGACAAGTACCGCAACGACGGAGTGGTGGCAATAGATTTGGCCGGCGACGAAGCTCGGTATCCGGTGGGACAGTACAAGTCCGCGTTCGACATGGCGCGCGAACGGAAAATCCCCATCACCTGCCACGCAGGCGAAGCCGCAGGACCCGAAAGTATCCGAAACGCCGTGCGGCTCGGTTCACAGAGAATTGGGCACGGTGTGCGCGTGCTCGAAGACCCCGCTCTTTACCGCGAACTCATTGACCGGCGCATCCCGTTCGAAATCTGCCTCACCTCGAACGTGCAGACCCAGGTCGTGCACCATTTGAAAGACCATCCCTTGCCGAAATTCATCCAGGACGGACTCTATGTGACGCTCAACACCGACGACCCGGGAGTGTCCGGCATTGACCTGACGCACGAATACGAAGTGGCTGCGCGCGAACTCGGCGTGACCAGTGAACAGGCCCGCAAACTGGTGTTCAACGGGATCGGCGCTCTGTTCATCGACGACAAGAAGAAAAAAGAAATGACGCAGGAATTTGAAAAAGAATTCGCAAAAATAGACGGAGCCAAATGAAAAATAGTATTCCCCCACGATACAGAAAACTGGTCAATGCCGCTGTGAAAGCGCGAAAAAACGCGCACGCGCCCTATTCCAAATTCAAAGTCGGGTCCGCAGTGCTGACGGACACGGGCAAGATTTACGCCGGATGCAATGTGGAAAACGCATCCTACGGACTGACCCTCTGCGCGGAACGCATCGCCATCGGCAAAGCCGTGTCCGAAGGCGCATCGAATTTTGAAGCCATTGCCGTTGTAGTTGATACGCGCGTACCTGTGGCTCCGTGCGGCGCGTGCAGACAGTCCATCTTTGAGTTCGGCAAAAAAATCACAGTCATCATTGTCACCACCAACGGCAAGACACTGGTCCAGACCATTTCAAACCTCCTCCCGTACGGATTCGACGAATCGCATCTCTGACCCGTTGAGAAAACGCGCCGCAACAAGTCCATGACATTCAGAGAAAGCGAGTATCCGGACTTGGTGCGGCACCTGCTGAACCTTATTCAGAAAGAAGGCGTCTCTCTGACCGAACTCCGCGCCCAGGCGCAATTGGTCGAGAAACTTTCCGCGCAGTATCCCATTTATCCCGGCCTGATTCTGGAACAGCTCAAACCTGAGCACATCGTCTTAAAACCGTCTGCGCCCGCGCATATTTCACCCGCAGACAAGAAAATCACGCATTCCAGAAAACAGCTTGCAAAGATGCTGCTCGATACAGAAATCCCGACAGACCGCGCCTACACAGTGCTGGTCTGGGGCACAATGGACACAGGCAAAAGTTCCCTCGTGCATTATCTGGCCAACGAACTTATCCGCGCCGGACGGAAAGTGGGAATCCTCGACTGCGATATGGGACAATCCGATATCGGACCGCCGTCCACCATTGGACTCGCGCTGACCAGACGGACATTCCGGACTTTTGCAGAACTTAAAATATCCGGACTCCGGTTTGTCGGTTCACATGCGGCCGCGATGCATCTGCTCCCCGCGCTTACCGGCACAGCCCAACTTTGCGCGCAGGCAAAATCACATTGCGAAATATTGCTCGTGGACACCACCGGATGGGTGAGCGGAGCCGGAGCGCGCGCGTACCGTCAATCCGAATACGGAATCGTTCAGCCGGATCTGGTGATTGCGTTGGAACGCAAAGACGAGCTCAGCCCCCTGATGAAATCCGCTACACCCAACAGGATGGTGAGAGTGACCGTCCCTCCGCGCGTAAAAAAACGTTCACGCGGACGGCGTTCACAGGTCCGTCAGCAGTTGTACCGCGCATATTTTTCCCGCACGCGCAGACATTCATTTTCGTGGCAGGATATCCGGATTGAGCGCGCCTATTTACTGACCGGGAACCCGGTATGGACACGTTCCGTCAAAACTCTTTGGGCCGAAACCTACGCGCCGTCGGAAGGCATATTCATTGCCACAAACCAGCGTCTGACGGAAAAACAAACCGCAGCGCTTAAAAATGAATTTTCCACGGACAAGATCCGCACCTTGCTCTGCGGCACGGAAAAGGGACTGCTCTGCGCACTGTCCAGCGGAGAAGGCGAAGTCGCCGCAATCGGGACCATGGACCATATTGATTTCCGAAAGAAAAAAATCGTGATGTCTGTACCGTTATCCGCAGACCTGACTAGAGTGCGGGCCATACAAATAGGCAGCGTTCAGCTTAATCCGGACTTTACCGAAGCCGGATTTATCGAACCCGGCAGTTTATGAACCCCATACGCATTATTTCGATTGCCTGCTGCACAGTCAGTCTGCAGATTTTCGCGCACGCCGGCGTTGACAGTTCTGCGAAAAAAGCCGTGGAAAAACTCAAGTCGCCCGATGGAGCGGAACAGCGCCAGGCGAAACAGGAACTCCGCACATTCCGGTTCAGTGACCTCACCCGCCTGATGGAAGAGTTCGCCCACGACAAAAATCCCGACATCCGCATTCTCATGACCCAGACCATCGGCGAAATCGGCGGATTTGAAGCTGTACACAGTCTGAAGAAATTGTTCGGCAAAGAAAAAGATGCGCGTGTGCGCCGGTCCATACTGCTGCAGCTATCCGGACTGATAGCGGACGAAAAAGAAGCGTTCGATTATTTAAGCGGCGTGGCGCTGAAAGATTCCGACGGAGAAAACCGGTTTCTGGCCCTGTCCCAGCTTTCGCTTGTTGCGTCAGATGCGTCATTAAGAAGAAAGCTTGTGAAAATCTGCCGGAAAATATGGAACAAAGATGAGTCGCGGAAAAACCGAGTGATGGCCGCGGTGATTTTGGCTGAGACCAGTACTGACGAGGACTCTCATCCGGACGCACTTTTTGAAGCATTGCAAAGCCAGTCCGTGGAACTGCGCCGCCGCGCAGCCCTGCTGGTCAGTTCGCAGAATCATCCGGACACATTCACCAAAGTTTCTGCCGCTATCCAGGACCCTGACCCGGAAGTGCGCGCCAACCTCAGCAAATCGCTCGGCGATACAATGAACCCGAACGCGGTACCGATACTGAAATCACTCGCGCTGGACAAAGACCCGCAGGTCCGCGCAAACGCCGTATCCGCGCTCGGAGTGATGCCGCTGGAAATGTCAGGATTGGACCCGTTTCTGACTGCGCTCGATGATATTGATGCCGGAGTGCGGAGCGCAGCCGTATCTGTTTTAGAAAGGAAAGGGAATGTAACCGTTTTGCCCCGCCTGGAAACCCTTGCGCAAAAAGACCTGGACTCATCCGTCCGTCTTCTGGCCAAAAAAGCCATTGCCGCGATTGCTACGCAGAAAAAATAACCCGAATATCAATTGAGGAGAGAATTGAAGAAAGGGCCTTGATTCTGCCTTCGTTGGGGTGACTGTTTTCACCCCCTCCTGACCTCCACCCTCAAGGGGGAGGATAAATTGCATTAATGCGGAATTCTTTTTACGCCAAGCGTTTTAACATTTGGTTATAAAGTTTGTTCCCTTCCTGCAAAGCAGCCAGAAAATGCCTGTTGCCCTGTCTGGCTAATTTTTTGGTATTACAATGTACTACCATTTTAAAGTTTTGTCAATGCTGCGCGGCAGTTAGCAGGGCGCGGGCTTTGTGGAGGGATTCTTCGTACTCTTTGTCAGGGTCGGAATCTGCGACGATGCCGGAACCGGTCTGCAGGAAAAGCCGTCCGTCCTGCACAATGCCGGTGCGGATAAGAAGGTTCAGTTCCCCGTCGCCCTGGAACCCGAACCATCCGGCAGAACCGAAAAACATGCCGCGTTTCACAGGTTCGAGTTCATCCAGTATTTCCATACAGCGGATTTTGGGGCATCCGGTGATAGTGCCACCGGGGAACACCGCTTCAACCGCCCTGAAAAAATCCACCGACGGGCGCAGAGTGCCGGCAACATGTGAAACAATGTGCATCACGTGGGAATATCGTTCAATGGCCATGCTTTCCGTTACGCGGACAGAACCCGGCACGCAGACACGTCCAAGGTCGTTACGCTCCAAATCCACAAGCATGACATGTTCGGCGCGTTCCTTTTCACTGAGCAAAAGTTCGGAGGACATGCGTCGGTCCTGGCCTGGATTCCGGCCGCGCGGACGGGTGCCGGCGATCGGGCGTGTCTCCACTCTTTGTCCGCGCTTCTTTATCAAAAGTTCAGGCGAACAGCCGGACAGTTCCCATCCTGACGTTCCGGCGCCTGATTTTGGAAACTTCATATAGCAGGCATACGGGGCGGGATTCAGTTTTCTCAGACGGTCAAAATATTCCCAGCCGGGAATGTCCAGCGGCACTTCAAACCGCTGTGAAAGGTTCGCCTGATAAATGTCGCCTGCGGCAATGTACTGTTTGATTTTATGCACGGATTTGATGTACCGTTTACGGTCAGGCATCTGCGTCGCGCGCGAACCTGACCGCCGGGGATTCATCGGAAAAGTCAGCTGGGTCTGATGGATACTCTCAAACAAACGGGCGCATTGTGCAGATTGTGCGCGGTACTCGGCATCCGGATTTTCCTGTTTGCCGGTGCGTCTCCAGCATGAGCTGAGATACAATTTGTCGCTCTTTAAATTAAGAGCAGCCGCATCGTTGTACATTGAAAAATGAAAAATCGGCGTACCGATATTGCCCGTCCGCCCTTTGGACCGCCACCCCTTTTCAAACAATCGTCCGCAGTCGTATGACATTGCGCCGACAGCTCCGCCGTAAAATGGCGGCAGATTTTTGTCGAGCACTGGCCCGCGGATTTTACTGAGCGCTGACTGCAATCTTTGCCACACTTTTCCAAAACTTGATTCAGACCCTGCAACAAACTGCTCGTCCGGCTCCGACGGTGAAAATAGATTCCACTGTCCGGCGGTCCCAGCCGCAGTTGCGCCATGCCCCATAAAGAACGATTGCTTCAGACCGGAATTCACCGAACCGAATTTCTGCGCAGAATCCGCACCATGATTTTTGGATTCCAGGATAAATGGCACAACGGAATATTTCCGCGACAGGCGGCGGAACTGGGCAGGCGAAGGAAAAACTAGTCGAGCGATCGGAATACGATCCCGGTAGTGACTTTCGGGATGAAGTAGGTTGATTTCTGCGGCATGAGTTCACCGGCGCGGACCACATTATAAAGTTCATCGACGGAAACCGGCGGCACCAGAATGGCGCAGGTCTTGATCTTTCGCGCCAGCGCCAGAGTTTCGCGCAAGTCATGAGAGTAGATGAAATCCTCTTTTTTCTTTTCAGGCACAAGAAGCGAATGGACCTGCGCAAGCGCGAGATTGCGGTAAACATCCGGTTTGCCCGGCATGTGCGATTTTAACGCGGCGGACGTGCGCGGGGCAACCTTGAAAAACTTTTTGCCGTCTGTCAGCAAAAAAGTCCGCCATTGCAATTTCGGCCCGGTGACTTCGCGCAATGTGAAAACACTCTTCATTTTTTCAGCCCGGTCCAGCAATCCGCTCAGCGTCCCGGCCTTCAAAATCCGGTGAGTGGGAAAAACCACCAGCCCCTTGTCGCCGGCTGGGCACAGGAAGAATAGGGCCTTTCTGGCCCCAACCGCTACTGATTCCTGCGCGTAGTTCCAGGCCGTTTCATAACGATGATGTCCGTAGGCAATTGCCACGGGCTCGCGTCTCATTGTGGCCATTATGACCTCACATTGTCTGCGGTCAGTGCAGAGCCAGAGCCGGTGCAAAACTTTGTCCGGACCGACAAAACGGAACGTTTCCTTCTTCTTTGAGTAGCCGGAAAGTATGGACCGGACATTTCCGCGCCGATCCGCGAACAGACCGAATATGGGACTCGTGTTAGCGCGCAGGGCACGGAGCAATTTTAAGCGGTCTAGTTTGGGACCTGAAATAGTGAGCTCGTGCCGGAGCACGGAACCTGCGCCGGGCTTTTCCACTTTAAGTTCGCAGAAAAAACCTCTGCGCGAAAAGTTCCTGTTGCCGCTGGTGAACACCTGTTCGTAAATGTAGAAAGCGGGCTGAGAATCCCGGCGCAGAACATTTCCCGCAGTCCATTTCTTCCAGACTTTTCGTGCGCGCGCGTATTTGAGGTCGTCCGTTCCCTGGGGCAATTCCACATGCACCGCGTTCTGTTTATTTTTGCGAAGTTGACGGGCAAGCGAATCGTTGATAACATCGTACGGCGGACACACCAGCCGCTTCATTTCCGACGATGTACGATTGTACCGGAACGCTTTGAACGGAAATATCTGCGGCATTATTTCCGGCTCATTTCGCGGAAAGCCCGGTCAATTTTGGATGCGGCCTGCGCCATCTGCGCGTCGGTATGCACTGCGGAAACAAACGCGGCTTCGAATTGAGCCGGCGGCATATACATCCCCTGATCCAGGAGCAGATGAAAAAAGCGCGCGTACTGTTTGGTGTCTGACTTTTTCGCGGAATCGTAGTCATAGACCGGTTCGTTTGTGAAAAACACAGTCCACATGGAACCGAACTGATTCACAGTCACCGGCAGACCATGCCTGCGGGCCGAAGCGCGGATACTCTCCGCCAAATTCCGCGCGCGCGCTTCCATTTTTCCCCACGGTATCAGTTTGCGCAAAGTTTCCAAAGTGGCAATACCTGCGGACATGGCCACAGGATTGCCGGACAACGTACCCGCCTGATACACCGGGCCAAGCGGGGCCAATTTGGCCATTATATTCGCGGGGCCGCCAAGAGCTCCGACGGGAAAACCGCCGCCGAGGATTTTGCCCATGCAGGTAATGTCCGGCCTGATACGGAAAAGCCCCTGCGCCCCTCCCCATCCCAACCGGAATCCGGTAATTACTTCGTCAAAAATAAGAAGCGCCCCATATTTCCGTGTGACTTTGCGGAGAGTCTGCAGATAATTTTGCTGCGGCGTAACCACGCCCATGTTGCCCACGACCGGTTCCACAATCACAGCCGCGATTTGCCGTCCGATTTTGTTAAAGCATTGTTCAACCGCATCCGCGTCATTATAAGGAAGCACCACCGTGCATTCGGAATAAGATTTCGGCACACCTGCGGAATCCGGAATACCGAGAGTAGCTGCGCCTGACCCGGCCTTGACCAGCATACCGTCGGAATGACCGTGATAACAGCCGGCGAACTTTACAATTTTGTCCCGGCCGGTGAACCCGCGCGCCAGACGCACAGCGGTCATCACTGCTTCGGTACCGGACGAAACGAACCGGACTTTTTCTATTGAAGGAAACGCGCTGCAGACCAAATCAGCAAGATTTATTTCCAGTTCCGTCGGAGCGCCGAAAGAAAAACCCCGCGCCGCGGAACGTTTCACTGCAGACTGAACAGACGGGTGCGCATGCCCAAGAATAAGCGGACCCCACGACCCGACAAAATCCAGATAAGAGTTGCCGTCCGCGTCCCGGAGCACGGCTCCTTTTCCCTGCGTTACAAACACCGGATCGCCGCCCACGGATTTGAACGCGCGGACCGGCGAATTCACTCCGCCCACCAGTTTCTTCTGCGCGCGCTGAAACAGCTGTTTTGATTTTTTGTTGGTCATTTTACCCCTCAAATGATATAATTTTTTGAACACAACTTAAATGGCAATGCATTTACAAACCGGAATGACGCCCCGGGCATGGCGCATGATTTGTTATTGCGTATTCGGTCTATGCATATATTGTTTCACATCATTCCTGGAAGTGTACCAGGACTACCGCATGAGACAAATAGACGAAGCCCTCAAAATGTCGAACGCCCTCAATCCTGTTGATGAAGTGAAATAGCACCCACCTCACCTCATCCCGCGGAAGCGATGCTTCTGCTCCGGTTTTCTCAATACACCCCGAATCCAGAGAATGTGTCCTTCCCACGTGTGGAATATTCGGAAATCGCCGGAATCCGCCTGCCAGATTGGAGGTTCAAATCCTTTCAGTTTCTTGACCCCTTGCGGAAGATTCTGGTGAGCAAGTTTTTTCAGGTCCTGCCAGATACGGAGAAAATTTACTTTATCTCTTTTGAGAAGCTTTTCCAGATCCTTCTGAGCGCGGGCTGTTATGCGGACATGGTCAGGCAGTTCAGGTAAGACCATGCTTTTTGGCGAAATCTTTCATCGTTGTATAACGTCCTGCTTTCATATCACGCACCGACGTCTTTGCCATTTTCTGCACTTCCCTGCCGTACTCAAAAGCCAGGTCCTCAATGTCGCCTTCGGCGAAAGGTTCAATCACAGCGCAGGGTTTGCCGTGCCTTGTAATGACAATCGGCCTTTTTTGCGCCGTCACCTGTCCAAGCAGTTGATTTGCATGCGTCTTAAGTTCAGCGGTGGTGACCATTCTCATAGCTGCGGCCTCCCCAAATTCTATATAGTCTTAATTATGACCATATTATTTTAACAGAGAGGAATACTTCTGTCAAGAGCGCCGGAACACCCGCCGTCACCCCATTCTCCGCCGCAAAGACTTGCACTCTTTCCAGATTTCTTCCGGCATGCGGTTTCCGAAACTTTTGAAAAACTTTTCGTGGTCGTCGAGATCGCGGCGCCATTCGCGGATATCGATTGCGAGCAGTTTGGCCATGTCTTTGCGGTCCAGATTCAGGCCGGTGAGGTCAATGTCCTTGATCTCAGGCAGGTACCCGATGGGCGATTTGACCGCCTGCACGCGTTCGTCGCAGCGGTCGAGCACCCATTCCAGGACGCGCAGGTTGTCGCCGAAACCGGGCCACATGAATTTGCCCTGCTCGTCGGTCCTGAACCAGTTGACATGAAAAATCCTGGGCTTTATCTGCAGGTTCTTTCCCATATTTATCCAATGTCGGAAATAGTCGCCCATGTTGTACCCGCAGAACGGGAGCATGGCCATGGGGTCGCGCCGGAGTTCGCCTACGGCTCCTTCCTGTGCCGCGGTACGTTCAGACGCGACAGTGGCTCCCATATAAACCCCGTGGTTCCAGTCGAACGATTCATAGATCAGCGGGGCCAGCGACGCTCTCCTGCCGCCGAAAATAATGGCGGAAATAGGCACGCCGTGGTGGTGCTCCACTCTGTAAGATACCGACGGACACTGGTGGATAGGCGCGGTGAACCGGCTGTTGGGATGCGCGGCGCGGATGGGTGTACCGGTCTCGTCCACCATACCGGGTTTCCACGGCCGGCCCTGCCAGTCGAGCGCTTCGCGGGGCACTTCACCGTCGGCGCCTTCCCACCAGACCGTGTGGTCGGGTTTCAGAGCCACGTTTGTGAAAATTGTGTTTTTCTTGATCGTCTCGACCGCGTTCGGATTGGTCATTGTATTGGTGCCGGGCACCACGCCGAAGAAACCAGCTTCGGGATTGACGGCCCAGAGACCGCCATCGCTGTCAATTTTCATCCAGGCGATATCGTCGCCCACGGTCCAGATGCGGTACCCTTTTTTCTGCAGACCTTTCGGCGGGATGAGCATGGCGAGGTTGGTTTTGCCGCACGCGCTGGGAAACGCGGCAACGATATATTTTATCTGACCATTGGGTTTTTCAATTCCGAGGATTAGCATATGTTCCGCAAGCCATCCTTCTTTCCGTCCGAGAGAACTGGCGATGCGCAGAGCGAGACATTTTTTTCCGAGCAGAGCGTTGCCGCCGTAACCTGACCCTGCGCTCCAGATGGCGTTGTCTTCTGGGAAATGCAGGATGAGCCGGCGTTTGGGGTTCAGGTCCGCTTTACTGTGCAGACATTTGGTGAATCCGCCTTTTGCGCCGAGATGGTCGAGCACAGATTGTCCCACGCGGGTCATGATTTTCATGTTCAGCACAACGTAGATACTGTCGGTGAGTTCCACACCCACTTTGCTGAACGGCGAACCCACTGGCCCCATGGAAAACGGGATGACGTACATGGTGCGTCCTTTCATGGAACCGTTAAATATTTTTCCGGCCTGACTGTATCCGTCTTTTGGGCTCATCCAGTTGTTGGTGGGACCGGCATCGGCTTTATTGCGCGTGCAGATGAAAGTAAGATTTTCCGAGCGCGCCACGTCGTTGGGACTGGACCGGTGGAGGAAACAGCCGGGTAGTTTGGACTGGTTCAGACGGATGAGTTCGCCGGTGGAAACCGCTTCATCTTCCAGACGTTTCTGCTGTTCGTCGGAACCATCTATCCAGACGATTTTGTGCGGGCGGCACATGCGGGCCGTTTCGCGCACCCAGTTCGCAAGTTTTGAATGTTCAGCCGGTTTTTTCATAGACTATTCCCCTTTTAAAAAATTATTCCGGAGACGGGACCTGATCCGCGTTCCAGGCATGCGTATGAGCCGCGCCTTTCGGCACTGTAAGACAGGCCAGCAATGACAGTATGGCGAAACACAGACCTGCGGCAAAAACACGGTGCAGACCCGACGCCATGTATACACGCAGTTGCAACAAAATTTCCACAGGCAGATCCGCGCTGAATTTTGCCGAAATAAGATTGTCCGGATGTTCCAGAAGTTTTCCCAGAATTTGAGATTGAGGTTCCGCACTGTAAAGCTGGATTTGCGACTGGACTTTCAGGTAATGACTGAGCAGAGCACCCATCACAGCCACGCCGATAGCTCCGCCGACGGTACGGATGAACTGAGTGGAAGAAGTGGCCGCTCCCATCAAATTGCGCGGCACTGCGTTCTGCACTGCGATCATGAACGGCGCCATATTGAAACCCATGCCCGCGCCTTCCAGCGCCATACTGAGCACCATCCACATCGGCGACGCGTGCCCTTTCAGCAGGAACATTCCGGCAAACCCGCAGACCAGCAGAACATTGCCGGTAATGACCAATTTTCTGTATCCCACTTTCAGCAAAAGACGACCGCCGATAATGGAAAACAGCACCCACCCGAACATGAACGGCAATAATATGCGCCCTGCTTCCGTCGCAGTCGCGCCCCGTACAGACTGCATGTAGAGCGGAATGAATGACAGTGTGCCGAACATGGCCATACCGGAAAAAAATCCCGCGGCCTGCGCCGACGAAAAAATCCGGATTTTGAAAAGTTTCAGCGGGATGATGGGATGTTCCGCTCTGCTCTCCATGCGGATATAAACAAAAATCAAAAGTGCGCTGACCGCGAACAGAGCCGCGCTCAGACCGGGACTGCGCACAAAAATCGAGAGCCCGATGAGCAGAGACAGCACCGCGCCTGCAAAAGTGAGTGTCCCGTACGCATCGAGATAACCTTTGTGCGATTCGTTATGTGATTCTCCCTCCAACCCGCGATAAATCAGGAACAGAGAAACCATACTGAACGGGACATTGATGTAAAACACCCACCGCCATGACAAATGGTCCGCCAGATACCCGCCGATGAACGGACCTGCGAGACTCGCCACGCCCCACACGCCGGAAAACAGACCCTGCATCTTCGCTCTTTGTTCCAGCGAAAAAATATGTCCGATAATGGTGAACGTGAGCGGCATCACCGCCCCTGCGCCGATACCCTGGACAAAGCGGAAGAACACGAGCTGATGCATGGACCTGCTGAGACCGCAAAGCGCAGACCCGACGGTAAAGATGAACACGCCGATTAAAAATAGTTTGCGGCGTCCGTGCAGGTCCGAGAGCCGGCCCCAGAGCGGCATGGTTATGGTGGAGGAAAGCAGGTATCCGGAAAACACCCAGCTGTAAATCGAAAGACCGCCGAAACTTGCCACAATGGTAGGCATGGCCGTAGCCACCACGGTGCTTTCCAGTGCGGACAGGAAAAGTCCCAGCGTAATCCCGGCAATGACCATTTTCCTGCGGTTTTGTTCGATCATGAATAAGTGATATACCTAGATTGATTATACGGTTGCATAGGTGTTCCGTCAAGCTGACTCATTGCCCAGGAAAAATATCATGGAATAACAGACAGGTTCCGCGAAAGTTCTTGACTGACAGACTACCGAAAAAGTCCTTTGTGTTCGTCATTTCGGGGCTTGACCCCGGAATCCAGAGAGCACGTTCAATAAAACGACTGGATTCCGGCTTTCGCCGGAATGACGCAAGAGTTTTTTGGCAGACTTCTAACCGGATTTGTTCAACATTTCACTCAGTTCATCCAGCAACAGCCGGACATAGATTTTCTTGACCTGCGCAATGGAAACCATCATTGCCTCAGGCCTGCCGTTTCTGAAGACAACAACGGTATTCCCCTTTTTGGTCATATCGAGTATATTGGAAGTCCTTGTTCGAAAATCTTTAACGTCTACCTCACGAACTTTGCCTTTCCCCGTGTTCACTCTTGCAATCTGCAGCACACGCGCCTTCTTTTGTCCGTCATATATGTCACTTATAGTCTATAGACGTATAATAGACAAAAAGATAGCATAAATCAAGTCTATGCCATCAAATATTCTGAAGTTATTCGGCAAGCAGATCCGCGCCATCCGGAAGAAACGCGGGTTCTCTCAGGAGGAGCTGGCATTCCGGTCAAGTCTGCACCGGACCTACATCAGCGACATTGAACGCGGCTCAAGAAATGTTTCGCTGCTTAATATAGAAAAACTTGCCAAAGCATTGAAGGTGAAAATGAGGGAACTGCTTGACTGAGTAAGACTCCCTAGCGAATTCAGCAAGTAACCGTTCAAGATTGCTAACGGGTTTCTATTTCACCCCCACCTAACCTCCCCCGTCCCGCCTCTTCGGCGGACAGGCTAGGGGGAGGAATATGAGTAAGAATTATCCTTTGACTACTGCAAGCGGTTTTAGGCGGGCGACTTTCCTTGACAGTCCGGCTTGGTGGCAGACTTCCACTACTTCGTTCACATCCTTGTAGGCAAAGGGGGCTTCCTCGGCCAAACCTCTGTACGATGCGGTGCGGATTTGGATTCCGTGTTCGAGCAGTTGTTTCTGCAGAGCGTGGCCGTCAACTTTTTTCATGGCCTGAGTGCGGCTCATGGCGCGGCCGGCTCCGTGACAGGTGGTACCGAATGTTTCTTTCATTGCCAGGTCAGTACCTACGGCCACATACGAACAGGTTCCCATGGTGCCGGGGATGAGAACGGGCTGACCGACGGTGCGGTAGAGTTCGGGCACGTCCGGGTGTCCGGCGGGGAATGCGCGCGTGGCGCCTTTGCGGTGCACGCAGACTTTCACTTTTTCCCCCGCGATTTCGTGTTCCTCCATTTTGCCGATATTGTGGCAGACGTCGTAGACGACTTTCATGCCGAGGTCTTTGGGTCCGATGGAAAGCGTGTGCATGAAAGCTTCGCGCACCAGATGCGTGATGGCCTGACGGTTGGCGCGCGCGTAGTTGGCGCCGGCGCCCATGGCCGCGAAATAATCTTTTCCCTCAGGTGAAGTGAGCGGCGCGCAGGCAAGCTGGGGGTCAGGCAGACGGATTTGATATTTCTGCGACGCGGACCGCATGACGCGCAGAAAATCATCGCAAATCTGGTACCCGCACCCGCGCGAACCTGTGTGTATCATTACGGTGATCTGACCTTTGAACAAACCAAAGACATGCGCAGCGGTTTCGTCGAAAATCTCGTCCACGTACTGCACTTCCAGAAAATGGTTGCCGCTGCCGAGCGTGCCGAGCTGGTCTTTGCCCCGCTCTACGGCGCGCTGGCTGGGGATGTCCGGGTCATTGGCAAGGATTCTGCCGCGGTCTTCGCACGTGTCCAGGTCTTCGCGGTCGCCCCACCCTCGCTCCACGGACCATTGGGCGCCCTTTTCAAACACGCGGCGCATTTCCTGCACATTCAGCCGCACTTTGCCGGACACGCCTACGCCGGACGGGACCTGATGAAAGAGCGCGTCCGCGATTTTGCTGATCTTGGGGAAGAGTTCCTCGCGGGTAAGGCCGGAACGGAGTAGGCGCACGCCGCAGGAGATATCGTATCCGATACCGCCCGGGGAGACCACACCGTCGGAAACCCGCGTGGCCGCCACTCCTCCGATGGGAAAGCCGTACCCCCAATGGATGTCAGGCATGGCCAAAGAGGCCACAACTATGCCGGGAAGTGTGGCCACATTGGCCACCTGCGAAGAGGCCTTGTCGTCGGCGATTTTGGGGAGCATGGCTTCAGATGCGAAGATGCGGCCCGGCACGCGCATGTCGCCGGTCTGAGGGATTTCCCAACGATAGTCGTCTATGCGGGTGAGTCCGTGAGCGGTCATATATCCAGGATGAGGGCGACGCGGTAGAGACCGCGGGATTTTTTCACTTTCAGGTTGTGATAGGTGACGGCTTTGATTTCTTTGAGCAGGCGCGGTCCGGACGGGCTCAGCGGTTCGCCGTATGCGCATCCTTTCAGCGTTGTGCCGCTCAGGGACTCGACTCTAAATTTTGCTAGCGCAAGATGTTTGACGGTGATATGGTAAAGAATTTCCTGGAGCCAGTCTACGAGGAGCGACTCAGCGCTGTCGGAGCGGACGGTGAGTTTCACTTTTTTAAGCGGGCGGATTTTTTGGGTGTCGAACAGGATGGAGGACATGCCTTGCGCTGAGACGGTGAACAGACCTTTCAAAGTACGCGATTGTACGCGCAGGCCTATGTCTGCGGTGTGTGGGAAAACTGTGTATTTAGCGGGCATGAACAGGGGGTTATTAGTGCGAAACGTTTTTGTTCGAAATCATTGCAGTCCGATTTTGCTTAAATTTCACCCCCACCTTCATCCTCCCCCCTCAAGGGGGAGGAAAGAGAACGGGGCAACTACAAAAATGTTATCGGTTGATGAGGGCGCGGATGAATTCCAGACTGCGGATGCCTTCTTCCGCCGGTGCGACAGGTTTGCCGGCCAGGGACGATATGAATGAAGATTTCACCAAGTCTGTATTCAGGAAATGTTTGAACTTGTACGCGTAGTTTTTGCCTTCTATCCAGCGGGTATATTCGCCGGTTTCGGGGTTGGTGGTTCCGGAGATATGGAACTCGTATGACTTCTTTTCCTTCTTAAATAAAATTTTCATGCTTTTGAGTTTGCGGTGGTATCCGAGTGTGATTTTCACAGGCACTGCGCCGAGGAGGATATCGTACTCGACGAAATTCAGAAAGAGGTTGTCGCCTTCTTTTTTAACATTGCGGATCTGCAGTTTTTGGCTGCGGAGCTGGGGCGGAATAAGTTCGTAAATATGGGGTCCGAGATCTTCGAGGATTTCCCGTTCGCCGACTCCTTCCATGCGTCTCCAGAGGCGGGTACCGTGAGTGATGAAAGTGAGTTCCAGTCCTTCGAGTCCGGTCAAGAGATCGGAAAAAGTGTGGGTCTTCTGTGTGGCGATTTCCGGGTTAATAGGCACGGATTTCAGGATATCGTAGAGGATGGCGTACTGCTGGTTAACGCCGAGCGTGACATTTTTTTCTTTGGCAAGCTGGATGATTTTGGGCAAGGCGTCCATTTCCTGGATACTGCTGAGGGGCGGCTCGCAGAGTATGTGCGGCACTTTAAAATCGGAAAGGAGTTCGCGCATGTACGGGATATGTGTGGCAAGCGGTGAACAGATGATGATCAATCCGGGCGACTCTTTGGTGAGCATTTCGCGCCAGTTGGTGTATCCGTGGACATCTTTGACAAGTTGTTCCTGCGGCATTTTTGCCAGACTGCTCATACGGGAAATGTCGTCGAGGAGGACTTCCTTGACTAGGTTGACGTTGCGTTCGGCTACGTTGGAATAGGAGACTACGCCGATGGGCGGGATGGGAACTTTTTCGCGGTTGGTTTCCGGGTTGTGTTTCAGTTGAAGCGCCCATTTGACCAAGAAGACTCCGTAGGTGGAACCGGCTCCCAGGATACTGACGTTCATCGGGGTGGCTGACATATATCAGGATATTATATAAAACATGCGGGTGCGGTGGCAAGGGGGTGGGGAAAAATTGGGAGGGGTGGAGCAGGATGGACGGGTTACAGTTTTCACCCCCACCCAGCCCTCCCCCGTCTAGGGGGAGGGAACAAATGTTGGATATTTGGTAAAATGGTGAGATGATTGGCGAGACTGCGGAGTTGGGGGCATCTTTAGCGGACAGCGTTTTGGACGAGCTGGTGATGCAGATGGAGATCAGCGCAGAGTTCACCTGCGCGTTCCTTAATATACAAAACAACAAGATTTGCCGGATGAATGAACTGGTGCCGGACGCGGAACTGTCCCGCCTGATCCGGTCCGGGTCTTTGCATCTGGTTCCCTCCCTTTCTTCGCAGGACTGGTACTTGTGGATGGTGGACTTTGCCGGGACTGTGACAGACCCGTTTTTGCGGGCGGAACTGGACGCGGCGCTGAACGGGATTTCGGCGATATGGAGATTCCGCAATATTCTTTACCGCGAGACGGAACTTTCGCTTCAATGGGAAACTTTCAAGAACAGCCGGCTGCGCGGGTTGGCGACTGAATGGCTGGACTCGTTGCGCTCTGCAGGATGAAGTTCCCCGTCAAAAAGATTTCTCCCAAATATACTTGACAAATTTAGTGCAAATTAGGTACAATAATACCTTATTATTTTGTGGGGTAGTGTACTTCTATTAGTTAGGTAATGATCTTGTTTAATCTGGGGGGACAAGATAGTTTCTCGCAGCGTTGGGAGTCATCCTTGTGTATGCATCATTGTCAGTTTGTTCCCTTCAGCAAATTACCCAATAATACGTAGTTAATACACTTTTTTTCTATCCGTGGTTACGCGGTGCATAAGCCATTAAGCGCTTAACACATAATGGGACGGAGAATAGCCGGTAACGATTTGGATTTATTATGAGAAGAATGATTAGAAGGCGGGAGGACAAGGCACTGCTGTTTTTGGCGGCAGGGGTTTTGTTTGTTTGCTGTATGTTTAATGCTGACACGGCGCAGGCAGGGTGGCTGAACCAGACGGCGAGCACGGCTTCTACGACTGCGACTTTTACGAGTATTGTGCTGGACAAGAATGATAATCCGCATATTGCTTATTATATTGCGGGGAATTCAAAGCAGGTTTTTATTGCGGATTACAGCGGGTCATCCTGGACGACTACGGCTCCGGACGCGGCGGGCAATGAAGGGAATGGATGCGCGCTGGCAATTGACACTTTTACCGGTCGGTATTATTTAAGTTATCAGGACAGTTCGCCCAAGCGCGAGTACTTTGCCAAGCGGGTCAACAATTATTGGACGGCGATGGGAGGCGGGGCGGCTCCGACGCAGGTAGCGACGAATATTTCGGAAATCGGGGCTAGCGCGATTGCGCTTTCGAGCGGCGGGGCAAACACTCATATCACTTATCTGGATTCCAATCTCAAATACGCGGTTTCTACGGATTCGGGTGCGTTTGCTATTTCAGATATTGACGCTACGGCGACGGTGGGTCAGTGGTCGGATATTTTTGTGGCTTCGTTCACTTCGGTGCATGTGAGTTATTATGATCCGACGAACGGGGACTTGAAGTACGCGTTTTATAACGGGTCGGCGTGGACTGTGGCAACGATTGCGTCGGTAGGGACGGTGGGGTTGTACACTTCGATTGCGGTGGATTCGGCGACGCGGGTGCATATTTCCTATTATGATTCGACGAACGGGGACTTGAAATATATTTACAGGACTTCGACGGGCGGGTGGATTTCGAGCTCGGTGGATTCGTTGGGCGACGTGGGGCAGTTCACTTCGATCGGGTTGGTGGGGACTCAGCCGCATATTGCTTACTATGATGTGAGTAATACGAACCTTAAATATGCGAAGCTGGTGGGCAACGCCTGGACTGTGGAAACTGTGGACGCTGTCGGGAGTGTGGGGACGTACGCTTCGCTGAAGATTGACAGCGCTAATCAGCCGCACATTTCTTCTTTTTATGCGGCGTCGTCGTCGCAGTATTTGTTGAGGTGGGCGAAGAAAGGTGCGAGCAAGCCGGACATTATGGCGAAGAATTCGGCGGACGGGGCGTATACGGGGGACAACACTTATAACACCAACGCAACGGGGCAGACGGTTGGCGCCAATGTTTCTCCGCTGACTGCGGCGGTTTTTCATTATCAGGTGCAGAATGACGGGGCTACGGCGAATGTGACGATGACGGGCACGGCCGGGGATGCGAATTTTACCATCAGTTATTACGATGCGCTGACGGGCGGGAACAATATTACGGCGAATATGACGGGCGCGGGGCACACGCTGACCGCGCTGACGCTCGGGGTTCCTTCCTATATAAGGGCGGAAGTGACGCCTACGGTGAACGCGGCGCTGGATTCGTCCAAAAATATCCAGGTGACTGCAACGAGCGAGGATGCGTCGGATGTGGCGATAGGGTCTATTACGGTGACGGCGGTGTTTCAGCCGGATGTGAAGATCAAGAAATCTGCGGACGGGTCGTACACGGGCTCGAATATTTACAACCAGGACGGGTCGTTCCAGGCGGTGTCGGAATCTATTGTAAACCGCGCTACGGCTACGTACCACATTTGTCTGCGAAACAACGGGAACATTGCGGAAACTTTTGTGGTGACGGGAACTGTGGGAACGAACGGGTGGAATGTTTTTTATTTTGATGCGCTGGCTGCGGGGAACAATATTACGCAGAATGTGACAGGCGCGGGTTGGACGTCGCCGTCGCTGACTGCGGGCGCGTCCACTTTCCTGAGGATGGAAGTGTCGCCGGCGTCGGGGACGTTTTCCGGCGGGCAGAAGAATATTTATTTTTTCAGTGTACAGTCGTCTTCGTAGGC
>CAYHWZ010000005.1:0-20669 GCA_964359975.1 uncultured Elusimicrobia bacterium
ATTTTTCAAACCTTCAGATATCTTGGAAACCTTCAGACTCAAGATAACTTACACAACTCTTGAGTTTCCTCACAATAATTTATCCTACAACTTCCAATCCTAAAAGTCGATGTCACGGACCTTTTCGTGGACGAAACACTTGCAACGAATCTGTTTTAAGAACGTATTTTTCGATATATCCCCCACGGTATCCAAATCCAGAGCAGGGATACTGTGGCGTGTGTCAACGGCATGGACCGCGCCCCTTCCCAGGCCTGGCGCAGAGGGTCCAGCGCGAGCGCGAAAATATTTTCAGGGGAAACTGCCTGCACGCGTACTATTACCTTTACCGCCTCGAACTTTTTTGCGCGGAGCTGGTGCAAAAGCGCTGACTCCAGCTTGGCCCGCGGGATTTGACGCCAACCGGGCAGACGAACAGCGTTCCACACATAACAGGACGAACCCCAACCATGCGAATCAGTTATACCCGTGACAATCAGATTGCGTTCACGGCAAAATTCAACCATCTGCCGCCTTAAACTCGGTGGAAAATCCAAAGCAATCGGTGCGCTGTTCACGATTTCGAATCCGTCCGCGCCCCACGCCGCAAGATTGGACACGCCTTCCCCCCAATGATTGAGCCAGTATTCCGGCAGACTCGCTACAACCACAGGTTTCGGCGGCTTGTTCATCTCCGACAGAAAAATGCGCACACCGTCCAGACCCGAATCATAGAGGGAATTGGATATCACCTTCTCCACGCCCAGCACCGCCCAATGCGAACGGTGCAGACTCACTTCTTCTCCCCGCATGGAAACAATTCCGCCGGACAAAGCTTGAGTTCTTGACGCGCTCTGCTCAGACCCGTCAAAAACATTGTGGTCCGTTATAAAAGCCGCGTCAAATCCGGCTCTGCTATGCCAATCCAGATTTCTTTCCGGTGTAAAACTTTTCCGCGCGTCCCATGAATAACTTGTATGTGAGTGAAAATCGCACAGCATAATGTCCGGGTCAAGACTTTTCAGGGCGGCCATGGGTCTTGGCACCAGCGTCACCAGCGCAGCCGCACACGCAACCGCCGCCAAATATCCTGCGAAATATCCAAACTCTTTCAGCGCGTGAAAAATATTCCACTGTGCATTTCTATTTCTGCAAATCCGGAACAACACCCACCCGGCGCAAAGCCAAATCAGCATAACTTCATGCTGACGCAAACTTAAAAATGACCACCGGTCCGCAATTTCAAAGAACGGGGCAAAAACAGTGTACATCAACGGATAATCCAGCTTCAGAAAATCCGGAAAACTCCCGTCCGCAATATCCCGCACACTGTTGGGATAACGGAATATCTGTCCGGCGCAAAGCGCCAGCGTTGTCAGTATTGGGAAAAAGGGAATTTTGTCAGCAGATTTCAACGTCAAGGAATCAGCACTATTTTGCCGTACGAACCCGGCTGCATCACTGCAGTGTGCGCATCCGGCGCTTTGGCCAGCGGCAATTCCTGTCCCACCACCGGACTGAGCGTGCCATTGTCCAGCCCTGCCACCAGCGCGGAATGAATCGTGTAAAGATCATAGTCGCACGCATTTATCAGTTTCACGCCCATTATCTGTGATTCCTTGTCCATAATACGGCGCGGGTCTATCTGGATCTCGCCCCGGCTGCCGATAACCACCACGCGACCGCCTTTACGGACAAGATTCAAATCATTGTTCAAATTCACATTCGCCAGCATTTCCAAAATAACGCCCACGCCTTTACCGTCGGTGATATTGAGTATTTCCGTCATGTATCCTGTTTTGCTGTGATCTGCGACATGATGCGCACCGACCTCCTGCACGAGTTTCCGGCCGCGTTCCGTGCTAGCTGTACCGATCATGCAGAGCCCTGCGGCGCGCCCGATTTGAATGGCGGCCACACCCACGCCGCCGCTTGCTCCGTGCACAAGAACCATTTCACCCGCCTTGCACCGCGCCATCTGAAACAGCGCACGGGACGCCGTGGCATACGGCACATTCACACCTGCTCCTTGAGCAAAACTCACACGCTCAGCCAGAGGATGCACCTGTGGCGCCTTGCACAACGCATACTCTGCATAAGTGCCGGACAGCGATCCGCCGATATAAACCCGGTCGCCTTTTTTGTACCCTTTCACTCCGTCGCCGATGGCCTCAATGGTTCCCGCGCCGTCAATACCCGGCGTGTATGGCAAAGTTGGTTTCACCGCATAACTCCCGGACCGGATATAAACATCCACCGGATTGACTCCAGCGGCTTTTACTTTGACCACCACCTGGCCGGATTCAGGTTTCAGGTCAGGGACATCTTTCACCTTCATTTCTTCCGCGCCGCCAAAATTTTCCACCCGGATAGCTTTCATTCTGTTCCTCCCGTAAAATAGTACAACCCCTTTTCCTTCCCCCTTTATTAAGGGGGAACAAAAATTTAGTATAACAATTGCGAAGTCCGCCTGCAAACAGAAGAGGCAGTCCCGTTTGAGCAGGACTGCCTCTTTGTTTTTGAACTTGTCTGCCGGTTCTTAGAAGTTGAACAGCATGTCCGCGTACGTCGGCACAGGCCAGAGACACTTGGGCAGGATCTGTTCCAGAGCGTCAATGTCCTGTCTCAAGTCCGCCTGAGCAATGAACACATTGTCTCTGAACGCAACCGCCTTTTTCTCCATCGCAGCAATACCGTTGGCCTTGTCCGTGGCGGATTCCAGCGCAGCCAGCTTTTTCGTCGAGGACTGGAGCAGCACGGTAATCTTTTCGAGCAGTTCCGACTGCACAGACGCATCCGTGCCCGCAGCTTTCAGCGAGTTGACAGTGTCCGCGAGTTCGCCGGTATACTCAATGACCGCCGGAATATACTGCGTCTTGACCATCTGGATAGACGCGCGCGCCTCGATGTTGATATGTTTGGCATACTGTTCGAGATAGATTTCGTAGCGGGAATGAGTTTCCCGTTTGGAAAGCACGCCATACTTTTCAAACAGTTTCACCGCTTCAACGGTGGCCATGGCCTTGTACGCTTCCACCGATGACCGGATATTGGGCAGACCGCGCTTTTCCGCTTCTTTCACCCAATCTTCGGAATAGTTGTTTCCGTTGAACACCACACGCCCGTGTTTCTGCCAGGTTTCTTTGACCAAGCTGGTCACTTCCTTGTTCTTGTCCTTGGCTTTTTCGAAACGTGTTGCAATCTCGTCCAGCGCTTCAGCTACGATGGTGTTCAGCACACAGTTCGGACCGGCGATAGACGCGGAGGAAGGCACCATGCGGAACTCAAACTTGTTGCCGGTGAACGCGAACGGCGATGTGCGGTTACGGTCCGTGTTATCAAGCGGCAATTCCGGAATAGTGTCCACGCCGATGGTGAGGAACTGCTGTCCCCGCGACTTGGTGGCCTTGCCCTTGGTAATATTTTCCAGAAGATCCGACAGGAACGAGCCGAGGAACACGGAAATGATGGCTGGCGGAGCTTCGTTCGCGCCGAGACGCAGGTCATTACCGGGATTGGCGGCTCCGGCGCGGAGTTTGTCCGCGTGAGTGTCCACGGCCTGCAGTACAGCCGCGAGGAAAGTAAGGAACACTTCATTCTCATGCGGCGTGTGGCCGGGTTCCAAAAGATTGAATCCGTCGTCCGTGGCCAGCGACCAGTTGTTGTGTTTTCCGGACCCGTTCACACCTGCAAACGGCTTTTCGAAAAGCAGACAGACCAGACCGTTGCGCAGGGCTACTTTCTGCATGGTTTCCATCACGAGCTGGTTGTGGTCAGCGGCAATGTTCGTAGTGGAAAATATCGGCGCCATTTCGTACTGGGCCGGAGCCACTTCGTTATGTTTGGTCTTGGACGAAATACCCATTTTCCAAAGCTCGATGTCCAGTTCTTTCATGAACTTGGCAATCCGGTCCTTGATAGCGCCGAAATACTGGTCTTCGAGTTCCTGCCCCTTGGGCGAAGCTGCGCCGAAAAGTGTACGTCCGGCGGCAATAAGGTCAGCGCGCTCGTCAAAGTACGCTTTGTCAATCAAGAAATATTCCTGTTCCGGTCCGACGGTGGAAGTGACCCGCTTGGAAGTGGTGTTGCCCAGCGCGCGCAATACGCGGAGCGCCTGTTTCGAAACCGCTTCCATAGACCTCAGCAAAGGAGTCTTTTTGTCCAGCGCTTCGCCGGTATAGGAACAGAACGCAGTCGGGATGCAGAGTGTCACGTCCCCCGCGGCGTCTTCCTTTAAGAAAGCCGGTGAAGTGCAGTCCCAGGCCGTATAACCGCGCGCTTCAAAAGTGGCACGGATACCGCCCGACGGAAAAGAAGATGCGTCCGGTTCGCCCTGGATAAGCTGTTTACCGGAAAATACGGCAATGGCCGAACCATCCGGCATGGGATTAAGGAAAGAGTCATGTTTTTCCGCGGTCTTGCCGGTAAGCGGCTGGAACCAGTGGGTATAATGTGTCGCGCCCCGCGAGATAGCCCAGTCTTTCATGGCACCGGCCACAACATTGGCCACATCGAGAGTGAGTTTAGCTTCGCCGGACTGCACTTTTTTCATGGCTGCGTAGATGTTCTTCGGGAGTTTTTTCTTCATTACACTGTCGTTGAATACGTTCGTGCCGAACACTTCCGCCACGCCGATTTTTTTGCCTTTGTTGATGCTTGCGATCAGTTGGTCCACGTTTTGTTTAACCATTTTAGTTACCTCTCCTGTTTAAGACATCAATGATATGCTGCTGCCGGATTGCAGACGCGCGATTCGCGTTAAATATCACAAAAACAAAAATCCTCCTTGTCCAATTACTGGAACCTGGAGGACCACTTTGTCCCTGCGTGCAATACGGCTTTGTATTGCGCTAAAGTATTTTGTTTGTCCTGAGGTCTGCAAGTCAGTTTGAACTCAAAATCAAACTCTTAAAATTATAGGAATAATCGGGCATGGTGTCAAGGGCAAAAGGCATGCAAAAAAGGGCTTGACAGGCGCTGAAAAATCTGCTATAGTATATGTGTATTACATTGAAAGTCCTCTTGATTCTATTATAAACGGGTCAGAGGATTTTTTTTTGCGTTTAAACCGCTTTTATGCAGGCATTTCACCCCAATACACATGATTTCGTGGTCTGGTTTCTATTTTCACCCCCACCCTGCCCCCTGCCTCGCCGGCAGGCGGGTCCCCCTTCGATGGGGAGGAATTTAGGGGATGACTACTCTTTTCTGGGGAAGAGGGGGTCGCCTTTGGTTACTTTGGTGTTGAAGGTTAAGCCGGATAGGGGGTCTGAAAGGACTTTGTGGGCGGATTCCGCGAGGCGGGTTTCCTGGCCAAGTTGGGACCACATTTTTTCGCACGAATCCGGCATGAAAGGGTAAAAACCGCACGCCAGCCAGCGCATTACTGCAAAACATTCGGCCAGCACTTCTTCACATTTTGCTTTGTCGGTCTTGGCCAACTTCCACGGAGCGTTCGTCTCCATAAATAAATTCGCCTGACGCACTACCTTCATCAAAGTTTCCAGCACGTCCTGGAACGCGCACTCCGCGTACGCTTGCTCGATTTCGGCGAGGGCGGTTTTCAGGTCCGCAAGATTTACTTTTTGCGGAGCGCGCGTGAGTTTACCGTCGAAATTCTTTTCAATCAGGTTCAGTGTGCGCGAGAGCAGGTTACCGAGATCGTTGGCCAGTTCGGAATTGTGGCGCGTGACCACGGCTTTGCGCGAAAAGTCTCCGTCGGTGCCGAACGGGATTTCCCTGAGCAGAAAAAAGCGGAACGAGTCCACGCCGAACTCTTTGACCACTTCGCGCGGGTCCACGACGTTGCCGAGCGATTTGGACATTTTTTTGCCTTCGACGGTCCACCAGCCATGCGCGAATACTTTGCGCGGGAGCGGCAGTCCCAGCGACATCAGCATGGCCGGCCAGATGACGGTATGAAAACGGAATATTTCTTTGCCCACAAAATGGATGTCGCTCGGCCATCTGCGGCTGAACTGGTCCGGCGCCGAACCATACCCTGCGGCGGTGAGATAGTTGAGCAATGCGTCGAACCAGACATAGACTGTGTACTGTTCGTCCATGGGCACGGTGATGCCCCACCGCTCTTTGAGACGTGAGACGCAGTGCTCTTTCAGGCCGCTTTTGACAAAGTTGACCATTTCCTGCGCGCGTTTTTTGGGCGAGAGGAACGTCGGGTTTTGTTCGTAATGTTTCAGCAGGAGCGGCTCGAATTTTGAAAGGTTGAAAAAGTAGCTTTCCTCTTTGTCCCATTCCACCACGCGTCCGCAGTCCGGGCACTTTTTGTCTGTGATTTCACTTTCCAGGAAAAAACTTTCGCACGATACGCAGTACCATCCTTCGTACAGGCCTTTGACGATATCTTTGTTGTCGAAAAGTTTGCGGAATACGTCCTGCACCACTTTTTTGTGGCGGGGTTCGGTGGTACGGATAAAATCGTCGTTGGAAATGTTGAGCGTTTTCCACAGGGCGCGGAACTCAGCCGCGATACTGTCCGCGTATTCCTGCGGCTGTACCGAGTTCTGCTGAGCCATCTGGGCGATTTTGGAGCCGTGCTCGTCGGTGCCGGTGAGAAAAAAAACTTCCGCGCCTTTCAGACGCATCCAGCGCGCCATTACATCCGCTGCCACGGTGGTGTACGCGTGACCAATGTGCGGGCGGTCGTTCACATAATAAATCGGGGTGGTGATATAGAACGGTTTGGTATCGGGCATGAAAATTCTAGCGCGCGGAATCCATGAACAAGCTGTCTATGATCATCTGCGGGGAAACGTTCCGGCGGAGGTCTTCCTGCGACTGGATGACGCGGGCCAGCATTTCGGCTGTGCGGACCTGCGGATTTTGTCTCAGTTCGTGCGCAGCTTCGAGGGAAAGCACGCGGAGGAACTGTTCCGCGGTTTTTTTCATGCCGGCACGTTTTCCTTCGGACAAAACTTTAGCGGAATCCTGCAGAAGTTCGCGCGCGGATTTTTTTGATGTACCGGAACTGAGACGCACTATTGCCGCAGCGGTTTCTCTGCACGATTCGGACACTTCTCCGGTTAAAAACAGGGCTGTGCCGATGGAGCCGTCGCACGAAGCGCAGATTTTTTTAAGTTCGTCGCCGTCTATCTGCTGGCCGGTGAGGTCAGGGCGGCGGGAAAGGATGGTTTCAATCGCGTCGGCGGTGAGCGGTGCGAACGGGACTTTGCGGCAGCGCGAACGGACAGTGGGCAGAACGCGTTCAATGCTGGCTGTGAGCAGGATCCAGTGACAGAATTTCGGGCTTTCTTCCAGTGATTTGAGCATGGCGTTGGCTGCGGACGCGTTCAGCAGTTCGGCTCCGTCTATGATAAAAACTTTGTGCGAACCGCCGGGCGATGTGAGCCGCGCGCGTGAAACCAGGGCGCGGACAGATTCGATGCGGTACTCTTTTTGAGTGAGATTTTTTTCTTCGTCGAGTTCAAGCAGACGCGCCTGCGAGTCAAAGTCCAGGGTGAAGATTTCGGGATGGATCCCGTCGGTGATTTTTTTGCAGGAGACACAGACGTCGCATGGGTCAGCGGATTTTCCCTGCGGTGCGGGTACGGGTTCGGGAGCAGGGTCAGCGCCGAAGAGGGACGGTTCGTCGGGTTCAGGTTCAGAGGGTTCGGGTTTGCCGATGAATTTTTCGCAGTTGAGTGATTTGGCGAATTCGAGTGCGGTCTTGCGTTTGCCGGTGCCTTCCGGTCCGGTGAAAAGGTAACTTTCCGCTATGCGGTCTGCGAGGAGGTCGGTTTTGAGCAGGTCAATTGCTTTTGTTTGGCCGTAAATGTCCAGCCAGCTCATGACAACCGGTCCAAGACCAGAGACCGGACCTTGCTGTGAACCTGCTGAATGGTGCCTACCCCGGGCACAATCTTGACGCGGCGAGGTTCGGAGCGGGCAATGGCAAAGTAACCTTTACGGACGCGTTGATGAAAAGCGGAATTTTCCTGTTCCAGACGGTCGCCGCCGGTGGTTTTGCCGCGGCTTTTGTCTGAGACGGCGCGCGCGCGGTTGAGGCCGCGGTTGACCGGGATATCGAGCACAACGGTGAGGTCGGGGCGCAGGCCGCAGGTAGCGATATGGTTGAGTTTGTTGATGAGCGAAAGAGATATTTTTCTGCCGAAACCCTGGTACGCGTAGGTGGCGTCGGTGTACCGTTCGCAGAGAACGACCAGACCTTTTTTGAGCGCCGGGCGGACGACTTCTTCGGTATGTTGAGCACGGCTGGCTTCGTAGAGAATGAGTTCTGTGAGCGGCAAAATTTTGTAGCGCGGGTTGAGCAGGATACGGCGGAGATTTTCCGCAAATGAAGTGCCGCCGGGTTCGCGGGTGTGGACGACTTTGTGGCCCGCGTCTTTGAGTGCCTGTACCAGGAGTTTAGACTGGGTGGTTTTGCCGCTGCCGTCCGGCCCTTCCAAAGTGATAAAAAATCCGCGTTTCATGGGTTTTTAATTTTACAAAATAGGGGGAGGAGATACAATTCGAGGGGAGTGTTTCATAAGTGTTTCATATAGGCGTTTTGGTTATTAAACGGGTTGCCGTTGAGTGCCCCATTTCTTTTTCTTGCTTGTCCAAGAAAAAGAAACGGGGCGCAAAGAAAAAGAAAGACACCCCCCGCCTCATCGGCGGGCACGGCAACGGGCATGAGAAATTATCATTTTGCTTTTTGTCGCCGAACTTATCCCGTCCGCCGATTCGGCGGACGGGATTTCGGACAGCGGCGACTAAGGTATTTTTATTTAGCAAAATGACAATTTCTCATAGTCACGCCCGACGGGGACCCAACAGCAGAATAGAAACAACAACGACATTAACATCTTTTCCTTCCCCCTTAAAAAGAAGAAAGGAAAAGAGGGTTTCAGTTGTTTCTGTTTCCGTTGCCGTTAAATCCCCTTCGGGCGCGCCTATGAGAAATTCTCTTTTAGCTTTCTTAGAATACCTTAGTCCCCGCTGTCCGAAGGGCTGACGGTAACGTCGGACCAAGTTCGGGGACAAAGAGATAAAAGAGAATTTCTCATGCCCGTTGGGGTGTCTTTTTTCTTTTTGCGCCCCGTTTTTCTTTTTGGACAAGCAAAAAGAAAAATGGGGCACCCGACGGTAACCCGTCCAATAACCAAAATCGCCTAAAAAGAAAAACTCCCCCCGCTCTTTGCCTCTCCTCTCCGCATTTGATAAAATACCCCCGTTATGTCTATCCGAGTACGATTTGCCCCGTCGCCGACCGGCTTCCTCCACATAGGAGGCGCGCGCACTGCGCTGTTCAACTGGCTGATTGCGCGCAAAATGGGCGGCACGTTCATCCTGCGCATTGAAGATACCGACGAGGTCCGCTCTACTGATGAGTCTGTCGCTGCTATTTTTCGCGGTATGGAATGGCTCGGTCTCGACTGGGACGAAGGTCCGTCCGCGTCCGGCGTCAAGGGAGACTGCGGCCCGTATTATCAGATGCAGCGCCTCGAAATTTATAGGAAATACGCGGACCAGCTTCTCGCTGAAAACAAAGCGTACCGATGTTTCTGCACGCCGGAAGAACTCGAAGCCATGCGCACGCGCGCCATGCTCGCCAAACGTCCTCCCAAATACGACGGACGCTGCCGCAACCTTACCGACCCTCAACGCAAACAGTTCGAATCCGAAGGGCGCAAATCCGTTATCCGGTTCAGGACGCCGGCGGCAGGGTTGACGGAATTCGACGACATTGTGCGCGGGCATGTGTCGTTTGAAAACGGTTTGCTCGACGATTTTGTTCTGCTCAAAACCAGCGGCATCCCTGTTTACCAGTTCGCCGTGGTGGTGGACGATTACCTGATGAAAATCACTCATGTTATCCGGGGCGACGACCACTTGTCCAACACTCCGCGCCAAATCCTGATTTACCTTGCGCTCGGATGGGGCGCGTTTGTGAGAGAACTGAAGTTCGCGCATCTGTCCATGATACTGGGACCGGACGGTTCGCGTTTGTCCAAACGGCACGGCGCCACTTCCGTCGAGGAATATCAGAAGCTTGGGTATCTGCCTGAAGCCATGGTCAATTATCTTTCTCTGCTCGGATGGTCCACGGAAGAGAGCCAGCAACTTTTTGCCGCGGGCGAACTGGTGCAGAAATTTGCTCTGGAACGGTGCGGCAAGAGCGCGGCGATTTTTGACCCGGCCAAACTGCTCTGTATGAACGGCGAATATATCCGCAAATGCGATCTGACTGAACTGACCAACCGCGTTATGCCTTTCATCAAGGACGCGGGTCTGGTGCAGGATGTGAATGTGCCGCCGGAACAGTTCAATTTCATCAAATCGTGCGTGGCGCTGGAACAGGAAAAAATTAAACTGCTCGCCGACACGCCCAAACTGATAGATTTTCTCGTGCAGGACACGTTCAAGCTGGACGAAAAGGCCGTGGAAAAAGTGATGAAACATCCGGGCGTGGTCGGCCTGGTAATGGAAATCAAAGAGCGGATTGAAAAGGCGCCGGAATTCACCGCCGCGTCGCTGGAAAAACTCTGCCGCGATTATGCGGAGGAGAAAGGCATCAAGACATCAGCCGTGTTCCACCCTCTGAGAGTGGCCACGTCGGGCCGCACGCAGGGACCGAGTCTCTTCCACTACATGGAAGTCCTCGGCAAAGCAAAGACCATCCAACGAATCGCCAAAACCTGCGCCGAACTTTCGGTGCGGTAGTTTCTGTTGAATTATGAATTTAGAGAAAGTTCCGGGAACCCTTGCGGCAGAATTTCAAAAGTAAAATACCGCCGAAATGAAACTGACCGAAACTGAAAAGTGTGAGATGTTGGAAGATGCGCAGAGCGCAGAACGGCGCGACGATTTCCGCAAAATGCGTGATTTCAGCCGGTTCCGCGACGAATCGTTCGAAGAGTACGCGCTTTGGCTGTCGCAGATTTTATCTTTGGCCCCCCTACCCAAACAGAAGAGTGATTTTGTAGAATATAGCAACGTAAAGATTTAATTGCCGGATGGTGTAATGGTAACACGCCTCCCTCTGGAGGAGGATACTCTAGGTTCGAGTCCTAGTCCGGCAGCCAGTTTTTTTACATGTCGCGTGACTGTCTACATTGCTTTGACAACAATATTTTTGTGACACTTGATTTTTGCCCCTCTTGACTAAACGGAACGCGGATGTTATATAATAATGACAGGTCAAAGTGACATAAATCGAATGCTGGGGTTCGAAAAGCCGACTAAACAAGTGAATTTATGACATTCAAGAAAATGCTGGAAAATAGAATTGGAAAAGTAGGCCAATCCAGGAAAAGTTTGCCAAGCAATTGGAAACGGCATTTTGCACGCATGAAAAATTTACCCAAGCCAGAGAAAGATCTTTCCCCTCAACAGATTATTGAATTAGTAAGTGACTAAGCAGTGCTTTGTATTTGATGCCAGCGCACTCGCATTAAAATACATTCGTTCTACTGATCGAGCGTCAAAAGCAGTTCAATCGAATTTAAACAACCTCTTCCACCTCAGAGCCCAATATCCCCACCATATAGATTTTCAAATACCCTCTATTTGTATGGCCGAATGCAGCAAGGCCTTTGCCAGGGCCTGTTTTGAGAAGCACATTTACGGTTATGATTTTGAAAAAGCAAAGCGGATATATCATCAGCTCAGAGATAATTTACTTAAAGATGTGAGCGAAGACCGGATAATTCATTCGTACGAACTGAAAAGAGACCATTTCAGAAACATTGAGGACATATTCGTCAAGGACTTTGAACTCTCCGCTCCAAGGAAAAATCAAGAAAGATTGAGCTCACACGATGTTCTGATTATCTCAATGGCTGCGCACATCGGGTCGCAAAAAGGCATGAGAAATGTTGCTATTGTTACCGCTGATGAGCGGATTGGCACATTCTGCGGGACCTATAAAGAAGACTATCCAGACGCAATTAATATCCTGAGGGACCGGGTCGGTGGATTGATGTAAAGTGATGAACTTATACACCAATTGAATGTCAAGAATCAAAATATCTGGACATCTTTGAACGCAAGTAGGGCAGGGTTGACATCTTTATAGAAGATGTCAACTATGACTGTTTAAAGTTGACATTGTGCAGAATGGCCGTGAAAGCGCTTTCCGCAGTTATCGATTTTTCGCCCCCCTCGACACACTCTTGCGCCGCGGCTATGGGAAATTCTATAATCACAAGACAATCATTGTTGCACGGAAATTTGGACTAACAGTTGGTGACCATCCTTGAATCTGAGAGGTAACAAGATGCCCCGTCCCCGCAAAAAACTCTGCAAAGCAATCAATACTAAAGGTAAAAAGTGTATCGTGCCCGCGTCCAAAGGCAGCGTCTTCTGTTCCCGGCATGGGAAGAGATAGGACAGCAAGACTTTCTTTGAGGGTTGAAAAATGGTCAATAGTTAAAGCGGGTTTAGTTGCGCTCGTGATACGCTATTAACGGAGACTAACATGGATTCCAAGAAGAACATTGCCAGTTTAAAAAAGGATGTACAACGATTCTGTGAGGTACGTGATTGGGACCAATATCATGGTGCCAAAGATCTCGCGATTGGAATCATCACGGAAGCATCAGAGCTGCTGGAACATTTTAGATTTAAAGATGAAAAAGCAGTAGAACGGATTTTTCGTGACGTTAAAAAGAAGCGCGAAATATCACACGAAATGGCGGATATCTTTTATTTTTTACTGCGATTGACTCAACGGTATGATATCGATTTATCAGCAGCGCTTGCAGAAAAAATGGAGCTGAATGAAAAAAGATATCCGGTTCATAAATCAAAGGGCAGCAACAAGAAATATTCCGAATTCAAATAATGCGACTATATTCAGGAACTTCGGCACAGTTTGTCCAGGACAACTACCAAAATCAAATTGCCGAAAAACTGCGTATTTCTTTTTTCAGTCACTTTAGATACAATCCTTCCCCGGGCGAAATACGTTCATGGCAAAATTCGCTCCGCGCCATGTCTTCCGTAATTCAGGGAGCAAACCTTATGGACCACGGGGTTCTTCTTGAATACCAATTACCCCTGACATCAAGACGACTTGACTGCATGATTTCCGGCAAGGACGAATCAAATAATGACAATGCCGTCATAGTCGAGCTTAAGCAATGGGATAAATGCTCTGCCGCGAATGGCGAGAATGAAGTGACCACATGGCTTGCCGGCGCCCAAAGAGAATGCCTTCATCCATCGGTTCAGGTGGGACGATATCAGATGTATTTGCAGGATACTCACACTGCATTTTACGATTCTCCAGACCCCATTTCCTTAAGTGCTTGTACTTACCTGCACAACTACAGCACATCCAATTCCGATGAAATACTGTCAGCAAAGTTTAAAGATGCTCTTGAACGGTTCCCCTTATTTACGTCAGACGATGTGAATAAGCTCTCGTCATTTTTGTCGGCTAGACTGATAAATGGCGGAGGAATAGATGTCCTAAATCGAATTGAAAAGAGCAAATACAGACCCAGCAAAAAGTTGCTTGAGCACGTGGGCAGCATTGTAAAAGGCAAGCGTGAATATATCTTGCTGGATGAACAGCTTATTGTTTATGACAAGGTTCTTTCATGTGTACAGGAAGGATTTCATAAAAAGCAAAAAAATGTAATTATTATCCGGGGCGGTCCCGGCACAGGAAAATCTGTCGTGGCAATAAATCTACTGGCAGATCTCTCATTGAAGGGTTACAATACTCACTATGCCACCGGCTCAAAAGCATTTACTGAAACTTTAAGAAAAATTATCGGGACAAAGGGCTCTGTACAATTTAAGTATTTCAACAGTTATGCAGAAGCTGAACTAAATTCTGTTGATGTCCTTGTTTGCGATGAAGCGCACAGACTCAGGATAACAAGCAATAGCCGGTTTACCCCTAAAGAACGAAGATCCGGATTGAGACAAATTGATGAGCTATTAAATGCTGCTAAAGTGGTTGTATTCTTTATCGATGATGACCAAATAGTGCGCCCAAATGAAATAGGTTCGGTCGAATATCTGGAACAGTTGTCGCAGGAGAAGAGCTGCGGAATATCAAAATATGAGTTGGAAGCTCAATTCCGGTGCAATGGCTCGGAGGCTTTTGTAAACTGGATAAATAACACATTGGGGGTTAGACGAACTGCAAATGTTATCTGGGATTTACATGAGGAGTTCGACTTCAAGATTATGGATTCTCCGCTATCTCTGGAGACTGCTATTAGAGAAAAAGTCACCCAAGGATGTACGGGAAGGGTTACTGCGGGCTTTTGCTGGGAATGGTCTGATGCCAATTCGGCGGGTGCTCTGATAAATGATGTACAGATTGGCAACTATGAACGCCCCTGGAACGCAAGACCAGAGGCAAAAAAATTGGCGCAGGGCATACCCAAGTCATCGCTTTGGGCCTATGACCCCAATGGAATCAATCAAATCGGGTGTATTTATACTGCTCAAGGTTTTGAGTTCGACTATGTAGGCGTGATATTCGGGAAAGATCTTGTCTACAATCTGGACATGCAATGCTGGGAGGGAAACAGGGACCAGTCCTCTGACATCGTTGTAAAAAGATCAAAAGACAAATTCGTTGAATTAGTGAAGAATACCTATCGCGTTCTACTTTCCAGAGGAATGAAAGGTTGCTATGTATATTTTATGGACAAAGACACAGAAAGATTTTTTAAATCCAGGATTGAAGCATGCCGAACGGCAGAAATTTCCGAACAGCCCGTTAAAGAGAGACCGCGGGTGCTTGAATATATCCCGGATAAGGACAAGTTCACTACATACTTGCCGATGTATTCATTGAAAGCTGCCGCAGGAAAATTTGCTGAAAACTCTGACATACGAGAGGAGGGATGGATCGAGGTCAATATCGCACGCAAGTTAACAGACAAGATGTTCGTCGCACGGGTGAACGGACACTCGATGGAACCCTTGATTCCGGACAACACTTTATGTATCTTCAGAACAGATGTAGTTGGCAGTCGTCAAGGCAAAATTGTCCTGGTACAGCATCATACTGTTATTGACATGGAGACACAGGCAAGTTTCACGGTAAAAAAATATAGCAGCGAAAAAGAAATCAATCCAGATAACACATGGCAGCACAAGAAAATTGTACTTAAATCACTCAATAAATCTTTTAAGAATATAGAAATACAGGAATCCGAAGGCGACGACTTCAAGGTTGTGGCAGAATTTGTTTGCTTATTGGACTTACCTTCCGCGTAAATGGCATTCGCCGACCTTTACAGGGTGTCCCTTCGCGACTGACTGGCGAATAGTCCGTCGCCGTGCGATGCTGTGAAACGGTATCTGAAAACTTTATTTCAATTATCTCCGTCTACTTTATCCGCAGATACTTCGCATACTCGTAGCTGATCCGCTCTTTAAGATCGGTCAGCATGTACGCCTTTTCCTTGTGCGAAATTTCCGTCAGGTCTTTGCTCGTGTGTTTGGCAAACTTGTTGCACACGCGGTCTATTATTTTCTTTTCCGTTGCGTCCAATATATCCCTTGCCTTTTCCTCATTCACCTTAACAAACTCCGCGTCGTTGTTTTTGTATGTCTTTAACTCTATGGAAATAAACCCGTGATCGCTCATGACCCCCAACAATGATTGAAAATCCAACGGACACGGTCCGTATAACTCATGCGTATAGCAGGAACCCGTTATGGATTTACCAAGTCTGGAAAATGCGAGGAAATCAGAATAGAAAAGCAGTTTATTCAGCTTGGTTTTGTAAATCCCATCGCCCTCACATTTGTTGTAGATTCGATAGAGTGTGGCGTAGTACTTGTCAAAACTGAAACGACTGTAACCGGAATATATGTCCGGTTCGCGGGACTGCAGACTTTGATAAATATAGAGCGGGTGCCTTTTTTCAATTCTTTCTCTTACGCTATCCTTGAGCTCTTTTAACCGGTCAGTGCCCAACGGCTGCGGAGACTTTTCAAGAAGTGTATATACATTCATGGGCTCGTTCAGTGATTGTAATATCGTGTCGTGAGAAGCTTCTTGCAGGGCGCCGTTTTCATAGCGGCTCAGCGTGGCAGGACTGCATCCGATAAGCGATGCCAATTCGGCTTGAGTCAATCCGTAGCTTTCCCTCAACGCCCGAATCTCCTCCGGCTGCAACATTTTGCGCCTCGCACGGTATTCACGATAAGCGGTATCGAGCTCATCAACAGGATTTTCCGGGTCTTCAAATTCCTCTTTGCAGTCCAGGCATTGCCAAAGCGTTACATTCACCGGGAGTTTTTCTCCCTTAATATCAACTTCTCTTTCCTCGTTGACAGGTTCAACGAGCCGCTCTTGTTCACAGTTGGGACAAATCAGCTTTTTAGTCATGGCGGACACCTCCTGCATGGGGATAGGACAGTCTTTTTTCAGCCGGATGAAAACTCAGGCACTTGCATCTGGCTCTACCCTTTACATCAAACATCTTTATTTTGATGTACACTTCCGTTTTATCGAGGGGCAACCCGAATACCCAGATGTCAACAGTACCTTTGTCCCTGTCCAGTTCCGGTCCTGAAACATAATTTTCAATGGAAAGCGATTGCAGTAATCCCCGGGCTATCTTTATGGTGATACCGAGAGTCTTTAATCCCTCAAGGTTCTTTTGCCGTGGGACGAAGTCGATGAAAATCCGGCTGGCGGGCTTCCACTCAGCCAAAAACTGAATTGCCAAATCTCGATGAGCCACCCGTGTTCCTCCTGCCTAATGGTATTATATCATATGATATTATTTATTACAAGATATGCGCTTTTGCTGTCCGGTCCGTTCAACCGTTCTTTGGGGAAAGCGCGTGGTCGAGTTTCTTTAGGATATCTTCCATCAGGCACCAGCGGGTGAAGGCGGACTGGACTAGGTTCGCGCCGACGAACGCGGTGAACCATAGGAAATGTGCGCTCACGAAGTAGGCGCCGGCCAAGCTGAGCAGGATGAAACTGCCTGCAATTAGGCGGATTCTGCTTTCTAACGGCATTTTAACTGTTTCCATTTTGTTTCCTCCGTGTTTATTTCCCCCTCACCCCAACCCTCTCCCTTCCGCCTCTTCGGCGGACGCGCAGGGGGGAGATGGAGAAGTTGAGGGGAATCAATTACGTTCCTTCTTATGCATGTAGTAAAGCACAGGGACTGCCATGCGCGAGAGCAGGGTGGATGCGATTTCGCCGGCCATCAATGACAGCGCCAATCCCTGGAATATCGGGTCGAACAAAATTACGGACGCACCAACTATCACTGCAGCCGCAGTCAACAGCATGGGTCGGAACCGCACGGCTCCTGCATCCACGACTGCATCTTCCAAACTCATTCCCTGTTTCAAACGCAATTCTATAAAGTCTACGAGGATGATGGAGTTGCGCACGATGATGCCTGCTCCTGCGATGAATCCTATCATGGAGGTTGCGGTGAAAAATGCGTTCATCAGCGCGTGCGCCGGCAGTATGCCGACCAATGTCAGCGGGATGGGCGCCATTATCACCAGCGGCACTTTGAACGACTGGAACCACGCCACTACCAATATATAAATAAGTATAAGCACCGCAGCGAACGCTATGCCCAGATCGCGGAACACTTCGTATGTGATTTGCCATTCGCCGTCCCAGACTATTGAGTATTCGCTGCCGGCGGGCGCGGTTCGTTTGAAGTATTGACGGATGGGTGCGCCGTCGGGGTCTTTCAATTTTTCTATTTCTTTGCGCAGGGTGAGGAGCGCGTAGACCGGGCTTTCCTGACGGCCGCCGACGTCGGCGATTACATAAGTGACTGGACGCAGATTCTTGTGGTAAATGGGCTGGTCAGCAGGGACTTTTTCCACAGCGGTGAGCGCTGAAAGAGGAATCTGGTTGCCGTTTGGCGAGAGGAATCGGATGCTTTGCGTCGGGGTCAGCGAGGCGCGGAGATTTTTGGGCAGGCGCAGGGAAATGTTGACGGGTTCGGGTTCGTCCTGCACGTGCGCGAGCCCGAGAGTTTGTCCGTTCAGCGCCATGCTGACGGTCTGGGCTATGGACGCGGCCGGGATATTGTTCAGACTGGCCCTTTGGCGGTCCACGTTGAGTCGTTCAAGCTGCTGTGTCTCTTCATAATAATAATCCACGTCGGTGACTCCGTCGGTTTTGTTCAGAAGTTCTTTCAACTGTCCGGCTATTGCGATGCGGGTTTCGAGACTGGGTCCGTAGACTTCAAGGACAAGTGTTGAAAGTACGGGCGGGCCGGGAGGGACCTCGGCTACTTGTACGCGTCCGTTATATTTCGCGATGATTTGCCGGATGGGTTCGTGCAGGGTTTTGGCTATATCGTGGCTGGACCGTTTGCGTTCGTGTTTGTCCACGAGGTTGACTTGCAGGTCTGCTTGATACGGTTTTTGACGCAAAAAGTAGTGGCGGACCAATCCGTTGAAATTGTACGGGGACGATGTACCGGCGTAGGTCTCGATGTCTTTCACTTCCGGTACGGTCTGGACATAGTCGGCAACTTTGCGCGCTGCTTCCTGGGTAAGCGCGAGCGGGGAATCTTCCGGCAGGTTGATGACGACCTGGAACTCGCTTTTGTTGTCGAACGGCAGCATTTTCACCACTACTGCTTTCAGCGGGACCAGGGAAACGGCTGCGAGTAACAGAATGATGATGCCGGACAGAAATATTTTTCTTGTTCTGCTGTTTTGGATGAGAGGCGTCATGGATCGGCGGTAAAGACGGGTGAAAAATCCCTCGGATGATGCGGGACCGTCGTGTTTCCCGGAGGGATTTATCGAAATGAGTTTAGTCGCGGCCCAGGGAGTGACGAGGAACGCCACAAGCAGGGAAAAAATCATGGCTGCGGACGCACCTACGGGGATGGGACGCATGTACGGACCCATCAGACCGCTGACAAATGCCATGGGCAATATGGCGGCAATCACGGTAAGTGTGGCGAGCACGGTGGGGTTGCCGACTTCGGCGACTGCTTCTACAGCCACGTTGAGAATATTGCGTCCGGCATTTTCCGGCAAATGCGCGTGCCGGACGATATTTTCCACCACCACAATCGCGTCGTCCACCAGGATACCGATGGAAAAAATCAGCGCAAAGAGCGTGATGCGGTTCAGCGTGTACCCGTAGAGATAGAAAACCAGCAGAGTGAGCGCGAGTGTGACAGGCACGGCAAGCGCCACGATGCCTCCCTCGCGCCAGCCCAGAGCGAGCGCGATGAGCAGGATAACGGAAAGTGTGGCGAGCAGCATGTGGAACAGGAGCTCGTTGGATTTTTCTTTTGCGGTTTTACCGTAGTCGCGGGTGACGGTATACTGCACATTGTCCGGGATGACATTGCCGCGCAGGGAATCGATCCTGGACATTGTTTCAGACACGACATGCGCGGCATTTGCGCCCGGACGTTTGGAAACGGAGAGAGTTACGGCTTGGTGTTCTGTTCCTTTACTATCCGCAGAGTTGGGGCGGATGGTGACGGACTGGTCGAGTTCTTCCGGTCCGTCGGTAATGTCGGCAACGTCGCTGAGCCGCACTGCGCGTCCTTGATGGACACCGATAATGAGCGACTGCAGGTCAGCCACACTGCGCACCACAGATTCGGTTTCAACTGCGGTGAATTTGTCTGCGGCTTCGAGATGACCGGCGGGCAATTTGAGATTGAACAGGGAAATTTTCTGTGAAAGTTCGAGCGGTGAGAGCTGATGCGCGGCCAGTTTATCGGGATGGAACCGCACATTGAAACTGCGCCGCTGCCCGCCGATGAGAACGGTTTCGGAAACATTTTCTATACTGCTGATTTCCTGCTGGACTTTGGCGGCAACACGTCTGAGCGAAATACCGTCGGTCTTGTCCTTGAAATTGAATGTTACGGCGAGAATGGGCACGTCGTCAATGGAACGCGGCTTTATCATGGGCTGCATGGCTCCGGGCGGCACCATGTCCTGATTGGAAAAAACTTTGGTATAGACTTTGATGAGACTTTCTTCAGGATTCGAGCCGACTTTGAACCGGACTACGAACATGCCCATATTGGGAAACGCAGTCGAGTATACGTATTCCACGCCGGGGATTTCCCATATTTTGCGCTCGCCGAGTTCATTGATTCTTTTTTCCACTTCATGCGCGCTTGCGCCGGGGAACGGGACAAAGATGTCGAAGAACGGCACATGGATCTGCGGCTCTTCTTCGCGCGGAAGATTGCGCACGGCAAAAACGCCGAGCAAAATGGAAGCGATGATGATAAGCGGCGTCAGTTTGGACGCGATCAGAGATTTTGCCATGAGACCGGCCAAGCCCAGATGCACGTGACTTTTTTCAGGATGCTGTGTGTTCATAAATCACCTCGTTAAAATTTCCGGCACTTCGTTGAGCTGTCCGGCGGCGTGAAGCGTGCGGGCGTACCCTGCGCGCAAATCAAAGTAAACTTGATGAAGAGCGGATTGACTCTGCGCAAGAATGGCTTCGCCCTGCAGGACATCGGCAATGCTTTGACGTCCGGACCGGTAAAGTTTTTTGAACATATCCAGGGCATTGCGCGCTTCTTTTTCCGTTTCCAGGGCAATATCGAGACGTTCGAGCGCGGATTGGTACGCATTGTACTTTTGCTGGAGGTTGACGCGCAGTTGGTCTTCGGCGATTTTCCGCGCGGCATTGATGCGCCGGGCCGAGGACTGTTTCAGACGGATACGCGGACTGGAACCGGGATCGAAAAGCGGGATTCCAAATTTCACAC
>CAYHWZ010000006.1:0-20260 GCA_964359975.1 uncultured Elusimicrobia bacterium
CCGGCAGATACACAATTGTATTGCTTGCAAAAGACAAAGCCGGACAGGTGAGCGCGGACACGCGCGAAGTGGAAGTGGTGTCCGGTAGCGACAACAGTACTCCGCAGGTCAGTTTAACATCAGAGAACAGAGAATGGACAATAGAAAATAGTACCGGCACAGTGGACATATCCTACACACTGACCCAGCCGCAGGGGAAACAGTCGGACGTTAGCGTGGAAGTGTTTCATATGGACGGCGCGCATTACGGGCCGATAGTATATGCGCAAGCATACACCGCGCAGACCTCAGGCAAAACCATGCAGTGGAACGGCCGCAAGGTGACCGGGCAATGGGCGGATAGCGGAACCTACCGCGTGCGCGGCACTGCGTTGGATACTGACGGTATCGGGATGAGCACAGCGGAAAAGGAAATCGCATTGACGGTAATTCCCAACGAACCGCTGAAAGTGGTGAAGTATGTGAGCGCCGGTTCCATCGCATCGCCGAATCAGAACGTCAAGATAACGTACAGGATGAACAAAGACGCGCAAGTCACAGTAAGCGCATACACATCGAGCGGAACATTTGTGCAATATCTGACGGAGAATGTGACCGTGTCCGCGAATCAAGACAAAACAGTGAACTTCAAATCCAATAATCCCGGCCTGTACACCATAAAGCTGACCGCCCGGCTTATCAACGGACAATCTGATACCGCGGACTCAGCCCTTTCCATAGCCGTGACCAACGGACAGCCGTCCGGCACTGCGTCCATCACATCTCCCGCAGAAAGCGCCATCGTGCAGGGCTCGCCAGATTTCATCTGGACCGCATCCGCGCGCGGCGAGCATTACCCGCCACAAAGTTTCCTCAAAAGCGCCTTTGTGTTTGGAAAAGAAATGCTCACAATCCCTGAGAGCTGGAAGTGGAAACGGTCAACAACAGATGAGTTGGCACTATGGGGCACTTTTGACGGCACGCAGGCGGATTCCACCATCGGCGACGGGGCTGTTATCCTTGCGCGCGGTGAAACACAATCTCAAACTTCAATCAGAGCTCTTGAAGGCGGATACTCAGACACAAGAGGCACTACTCTTTTTGCGCAGAGTTTCGCTGTGCCAAGAAAGAATGTCCTGCAAAAAATATATTTTTTGGTGAATACCGCCTTGGATTCGGACAATCTGATCGGATACAAGATTGAACTTTGGGATGACGCCGGCAATTTTCCGGGCAAAGAGATTGCTGCGATGAATATAGGATACAAAGTAGGCGGCGGACGAGAATGGCTTTTAGCGGATTTTGGCGAAACTCTTGAACCGAACAAAAGATACTGGGCTGTGTTGAGAGAATCTTTCGGCAATTGCGATACCTGTGAGTTCCGCTCATCCTGGCATATCAACGGAACAATGGTGGACCGGTATATTTCAGGAAGAGCGCTCCAAAGAAGAAGCGGAGCGTTCGATCGCGGTTGGGAATCACCCGGGTGCGCTGACTACGCATTTGTTGCAGAGATGGCACCCTTTCCACCGTCGGGCACTTACACATCGGAAGTTCTTACCCCGCCGCTCGCGCTGACTTCCTGGGGGACATTCGAGGCGGATCCACCTACAAGCGATATCTTGAACTACGAGACTGAAACAAGCAACGATGGAATTAACTGGGACTTGCCCATGGCCGTAACATCAGGCAATCAAATCCGGTCGGAACTGAAAAAATATCTGCGTTGGAAGGCCTATCTTACTCGAACCTCCGAAGGGCAAAGCCCTGTTGTTAGAGAAGTCACCATCAACTACAACACCACTCGCGCCGAATCCGGTGATTTTAGGATTGAAAAACCGTTTACGGGTATAACATATTACAATCATCCCGCACGCGTGGGAGATTTGCCGGACGGTATCAAAGTTCACTTTCCCGAACTGCTGGGGAAAAATATATTCGAGGGCCCCTTCTGGAATGTGGGAATGAATAACCAGCCCAACACAGACTCCAATATAGACGATACCGGAGGCATTCACAGGATAAAAGTGTGGGCGCTGGAAAATGCGGAAACCAGAAAACCATGGAACACATTCAATGATGTATCGCTTTCTTCTGGCCGAATCGTCAGTCCGCTGACTGCGTTCAACACCGACTACAACGTACAGACATTTGTGCGTGAGCGCATATCGCCGCTGACCATTGCGCAATCGTATCCTGCGGCAGATATGAGCCAGAGCACTGCAACCACATACCGCTACACTTTCTGGAAAGATTCAGGCGGCAACACCGTAGACAATCCGTATGTGTCGGTAGATGCAAAGACCGGCGGATGGAACCTCGCGCTCTATTATCCCGACGGCACGCCAAACGATTCACTGACGGTAAAACAGGACCTTACCAAACCTTCCAACACCAACACCGACGCGCAGGGCACACCCGTGGACATAGACGACGACTTTACCGTTAAGCTGGTCAGCGGAGCAGCCGCGAGAATCTTTGTGGAAATCCGAGGCACCGTTGGCGGTCAAGGATACGCGCTGTTTTACGCCAAAGCAGGAGAAGACATTTACAGTGAAATTCATGTCTCATCCCTTATCCCTCATATTTCATCCCTCGCCCTAACTTACTGGGACGTGACCGGCCTGAACGGAGATTACAAGTTGAAACTCGTGACCTCAGACGGCAGCTAGACCGTGAGAAACGTAACCATCGGCGCATACGTGCCCGGCCAGACCGTGGGTTCGCCGCCGAATTACGTGAGCGCGCCATATAATAAAGCATACCTTGAGTTCCCGGACGACGCACTGTCCGAACCAACTATCGTGACCGTGACGCCCATCAAGCTGACCGATGCCAAACTAAACATCAGCACCACCATGCCCATGCCGCAGGGCGCGCTGTATGAAATGAAACCGTCCGGCATCAAGTTTCTCAAAGACGCGGAAGGTAAAGTGGTGAAACCCGCCATATTGACCGTGCGGTTCCTGCCGGAAGAGATGTCCGGACTCGACCCCGCGCACCTGACACTCTACTCCGTGCAGGAAGACGGTACCCTCGACCCTCTGGACGCGCGCATCACCTACGATACCAACGGCAACAACAAACTCGACCCGGAGGAAATCGTCACAGTGCAGAGTCCGGTGACACATTTTTCCTACTTTCTGGCAGTGGAAGAAATCCGTCCGCCGATGTTTACAACAGTGAACGGCACAACAACAGCAGTGAACGGGAACAGCACAATAACTTCCACCAGTACAACAGTTGCCCTGACCGGCACAACCGAACCCGGCTCGAGAGTAGAAGTATATGTGAACAGCACAAAATCCGCCGAGACCGAAACAGACAAGAGCGGCCGGTTCAGCGCACGCGTAACGATTACCGAAGGCAGCAACGCGATTTACGCAACCGCCGCGCGGATTCTCAACAACGAAGGACTCCGCCGCGTGAGCAAGAAATCAGATGCCATAGTCATTAACCTGACTCCGGATGCGAACGTCCTGACTGTGACCAGCCCGGCGAACCTGGCATACATCAGCAGCGCGCCTGTACTGATTGGGGCCGGTATGCCGGGTAGTGAAATACAGATGTACGTGGACGGAGAACTCGCGGGCACAAGCATGACCAATTCCAGCGGCAGTTTCCGGATTGGGCCGGAGCAGGGAGTGGGCAAGGGAGCGAAAGTGTTTACCCTGACGAACCGCGACACATCCACAGGCCGCACACTGCACAGCGCGCCATTATTGTTGAGAGTGGACCTGACTCCGCCGAAGGTGAAGTTCGTTTATGACATGAGCAAAGCCAAATACGTGAACGGCAGATGGGTGTACGGACCCGGCGCGATTAAAATAGTAGCCGAGGACCCCGACGGCAGCGGCGTAAGCAGAATCCGATACACCATCAAGAGAAAATGACTCTACAACAGTAGCCCCGTTCCTTTCTCCCTTATTCTTGTCCGCCGATGATGCGGGAAGAGGCGGGCAGGGAGAACGTACCCAAAACATCAGAGGGGTTTGACACGCGCAGGACATTTTTTGTTAAATATAAAGCTTAGTTATGGAAGAACAGTCTAAAACCAATACCTCCGTGCCCGGCTCTCAGGGCACTACAAGACGCGACTTTCTCTGGACAGCGTGGGCCGCGTTTGCCACCTTTATCGCCGGAACCGCAGCTGCCATGGGCAAGTTTATGCTCCCCAATGTTCTCTACGAATCACCCCAGATTTTCAAAGCCGGCAAACCCGAAGATTATGCGCCCGGCGTATCCACCAAATGGACCAAACAGCAGAGAGTCTGGATTGTGCGCACATCGGAAAATCAGATTTACGCGCTCTGGGCCCGATGCACTCATCTGGGTTGTACGCCCAACTGGTTTGAAGCGGAAAAACGGTTCAAGTGTCCCTGCCACGGTTCCAATTTCAGCATGAAAGGCGACGTCATCGCAGGTCCGGCGCCCAAACCTTTGAACCGGTGCGCGGTCGCTCTGCTCCCGTCGGGCGAACTGCTCGTGGACAAGTCAATCCTGGAAACGCGACCGGGGTTCCGTGAGAAAAAACAGTTTCAAGTCGAGCTCGCCTGATTTTCATCATTTATAAAAATGTTCAATATTGATCAAATTATAAAAGCGGTTATAGACCATCAGATTTGGCGCTCGATGTTCAGAGGCGGCAAGTGGCACGATACGCCGCGCGACCGGGCACAGCATATCCTCGGCAATGTCTGGCTCCATCTACACCCGGCCAAACTCCGCAAACGTGCCGTGCGGTTCACTTATACCTGGGGACTGGGCGGACTGTCGTTCGGACTTTTCTTTGTGCTCACCATTTCCGGAATCCTGCTGATGTTCTATTACCGACCGACGGTAAATCTGGCGTATCAAGATATAAAAGATCTGCAATATGTAGTCACCATGGGTTCCTTCTGGCGGAATTTTCACCGCTGGGCCGCGCATTTGATGGTGATCATTGTTATATTCCACATGATACGCGTGTTTCTGACCGGTTCGTATAAATCGCCGCGCGAGTTCAATTGGGTAGTGGGCGTGATTCTTCTGGTGCTCACGCTTCTGCTTTCGTTCAGCGGGTACCTTTTGCCGTGGGACCAGATCGCCATCTGGGCCATTACCGTGGGGTCCAACATGGCTTCGAATACGCCTGTGCTGGGAGCCGAAGGCCCGTTTACTATTATGAATTTGAAGAACGATGCGCGGTTCATGCTCCTGGGCGGCACGTACGTCGGGGAAAGCGCTCTGCTCAGGTTCTATGTACTGCACTGCGTGGCGTTTCCGTTCCTGACAGGCGTGTTTATGATAGTGCATTTCTGGCGGATCCGGAAAGACGGTTTTTCCGCTGCGCCGCTGGACCTGACCAACAAGAACGAGGAAAAAGTGGATGTCTGGCCAAATCTTGTGGTGCGCGAGTACCTGTACGCGATTATTGTGCTGGCGCTTCTTATAGGATGGTCCATCTGGATGCAGGCCCCGCTGGAAGAACAGGCCAATCTGAATGTTACGCCGAACCCGGCCAAAGCGCCGTGGTATTTCCTGGGTCTGCAGGAACTGCTGGTCTATTTTGACCCGTGGATAGCAGGCGTGCTTTTGCCGAATATGATAGTGGTGGGACTGATGGCAATACCGTATCTGGACAATAATCCGGGCGGAGTGGGATTCTATTCTATTAAGGAAAGACCTTTTGCAAACACATTTTTTATATTCGGCAACGCGCTCTGGTTCATACTCATTGTCATCGGCACTTTTTTGCGGGGTCCGAACTGGGGATGGTACTGGCCGTGGGAAGACTGGCTCATGCACAAGCCGCCTCCGCCCGCCACTTTCAGCATGCCAAACGCGCTCGGCGTAAGTTTGATGGGCGTATACTTTCTGGCCGGCCTTCTCCTGCCCAAGTTCATCAAGACCGATATTCCATTTAAGAAGTACTGCTGGTCCGGAGTGGCGGCGATTGTTGCGGTATCTGTCATCAGCAAATTTGCTATCGGCGGACTGTTCCTGAAATTAACCGGTCAGGCGTTCGGATGGATACAGGTTTTCTGGATAGTTTTTGCCGCGGCGCTCTATTATGTGCTCGGTATACTGGTGCCGCAGAAATATATCCGGAATATTTCATGGCCGAGATATATCATTACCATGCTTTTCCTGCTGATGACCATCGGAGTGCTTTTGAAAGTCGGGCTTCGGCTCGGGTTCAATGTAAAGTACATATTCAGTCTCCAGCAGTTCAACTTCAATATTTAAATGAAATTCAGAGAACTTTTTTTTAACAAGATATTCACTTTGCGGAACCTGTTCTTTATCGGTAATTTTCTCGCGTTGGGGCTGTTCGTCGTGGTGCTGGCGCAGGACCATTTCCGCGAGTGGAAACCGTATCAGGCGGAATATTGGAGCAAAGAACAGGACCGCATCAAGCAGGCCATGCAGTCCGGCAACGCGGAATCAGCGGAAGCATTGAAAGCGGAGCTTGCGGCTGCGAAGTCTCATTCGCGCGAAATCAAACAGATACTGGCCACAGATTTCAGCCGCGTGGACCGGTGCACTACCTGTCACCAAGGGTACGACAGTCTGCTTAACCCTGCGCTGAGCAACGAATTCAAAGAGCATCCTTATGCCGCGCCGAAGAACGAGATTCATGCCAAACATCCATTTGAAAAGTACGGGTGCACGGTTTGTCATGAAGGGCAGGGACTGGCCACCACTTTTAAAGACGTGGGGCACATGCCGAAGGATGAAAATCAGAAAGCAGAGTGGAAAAAGAAATATCATTGGGAAACCGTTGAATTTTGGGAACAGCCCATGAAGGCAGGGCCTTTGATTTACGCGTCATGTTCCAAGTGTCACGAAGCGCATCCGAATGTTCCCGGTATGGATATTGTGAAAAAGGGTAAACAGGTTTTCTTTGAAAACGGATGTATCGGGTGCCACACACTGCACGGCGAAGGCGGGCCGATTTCCACGGATTTGGCCGAAGAGACCGCGTCCAAACCATTGGCGCAGGTTGATTTTGGTCCGGCAATCAGCGCAGGTCTGGTGGACAGAAAAGAGCGGACTCTGGAAAACTGGATACGCCTGCATTTTGCAACCGCGCCATCGGTGCTGGTACCCGGCGACCCGCACGGCCATTACGGCGATCCGATTCCTCCGTCGGGCATGCCATACTTTGGATTCAGCCAGGAAGAAGGCGAAGCGTTGGTTGCGTACCTCACTTCGCTGAAGATTGAAAAAGTGCCCTACACATACCGCGTCTTCTCGCCGAAACCAGCGGAACCTGTCTTTGCTTCACCTGGTCAGCACGGGCGTTACGTGTTCCAGAAATATGGGTGCGTATCGTGTCATGGCAAGAACGGGGACAAACCTGTGGCTAATTATAATGCGGTCGGAGGTCAGGTATCCAATCTGGTGAAAGTGGTGGGCACGTACACGCGCGAAGAGTTGGCAAAGAAAATACAGGAGGGCGTGCCTATCGTTGCCAAAGACGACCCGCATGGTCCCACCCCGCCGCTTTACATGCCGACCTGGAAGGAAAAAATCAAGGGAAAAGAGCTGGAGAATTTGGTAACATATTTGTTGAGTATAGCTGAGAAACAGGAATCGTGGTAATTTCATAAAGGAGAGTAACCGCAAATGAACAAGAGAACAGTCGCAGTCGGAGCATTTATTTTGGCAGCAGGAATCATATTTTTCACGCAGTCGGCAGTATGGAGCGAGGAAAAACCTGCGCAGTCGGCGGCGGACGCGGAAAAAGAAAAAGCCATGAAGAATCCGTACCCCAATGATCTGGGACCAGAAAAAATTGATGTTTCAAAGTATACGCCGGAAGCTCAGGCAGGATACAAACTGCTCCTGGACAAATGTTCGCGGTGCCACGCACCGTCGAGACCGCTCAATTCGCAGTTCGTGGATTTGAAAGCGCCGGAGATTGAGGCGCTCAAAAAATCGAACCCTGAAATGTTAAAAGACAAGACAATTTGGCAGATTGAAGACGGGATTTGGCAGAGATATGTGAAAAGAATGATGGCCAAACCCGGATGCAATATTTCGTCGGAAGAAGGCAAGAAGATATGGAAGTTCGTGGTGGAAGATTCCAAGAAGCGCAAGACCGGCGCAGCCGCGGCCAAGTGGAGCGAACACCGCAAAAAGCTGATGGCTGATTTTAAGGCAAAGTATCCGGACCGGTACAAAGAACTTTTCGAAACAAAGTAAGACGGGCGGGGGAGGCAAAAAACAGCATGGCCAGAATACTCATCGCGGATGATGAGCCGGAAGTAGTGCAGTTTTGCACGTACGCTCTTGCTAAAGACGGGCATGCGGTTAGTTCTGCGGAAACCGGCACTCAGGCGCTGGAAAAACTGAGGAGCGATCCGCCGGAACTTTTGATTCTGGATGTCATGCTGCCGGGTATGGACGGGTACACGCTCCAGCTTCAGATGGCGCAGGACGCGTTGCTGTGCAATATCCCGGTAGTGGTGATAACGGCGCTGAAACCTGCGCAGGGTCTGTTTGACCGGTTCGAGCAAGTGGCGGCATTTTTGGCAAAACCCTTTTTGGCGGAAGATTTGCAAGCTGCAGTGAAACATGCGCTGTCCGATTCGTGGCGCGTGGAAAAAAAGAGTTCATAAATATGGCTGACGATAAATTCGACTGTATCATCATCGGCGCAGGGCCTGCGGGCACTAGCGCGGCGATTGCTGCCGCCAAACTGGGTCTCAATGCGGTGCTCCTGGAACGCGGCGAGTACGCGGGCGCGAAAAATGTGCAGGGCGCAATCCTTTATACCAAAATGCTGGCGGAGATTGTGCCGGACTTTTGGAAAGAGAGCAAACCGCCGGTGGAACGTCCCATCACGGAACAGCGCATTCTGGTACTTTCCTCTGATTCCGGAGTGTATGCAGGGTTCAAGTCGGACAAGTGGCTGCAGGAACCGCACAACTGTTACAGTATTATCAGGGTGGAATTTGACCGGTGGTACGCGAAGAAAGCTGAAGATGCAGGCGCGCAGGTATATTGTGGCGTAACGGTTTCGGATGTGATTAAGAAAAACGGCAGGGTCGTCGGAGTGAAGACTACAGAAGGCGACGAACTGATGGGCGACGTGGTGATTGCGTGCGACGGGGTGAACTCGATTATCGCGCAAAAGGCCGGTCTGATTGACGAGTGGAAAGCGGACGAAGTGGCCCTGGCTGTGAAAGAAACGCTCGGTATGCCGAAAGAAAAAATTGACGACCGGTTCTGTCTGGAAAAGGGCGAAGGCACGACGCTGGAGATTTTCGGCAATATCACCGAAGGTATGCTGGGGTACGGGTTCCTTTACACGAACAAAGAGAGTATTTCGCTTGGCGTGGGGTGCAAACTTTCGCATTTTCAGAAGACGAAGACCACACCGTACGAACTGCTTGACCGCATGAAACAGCATCCGATTATACGGCGCATGATTGCAGGCAGCAAATCCTTGGAATATTCCGGGCATTTGATTCCGGAGGGCGGGTACAATTCCATGCCGCCGCTTTATGCCGACGGACTTTTGATTGCGGGCGATGCGGCGCAGATGGTGAACGCGTCGCACCGCGAAGGGTCCAACCTGGCCATGACTGCAGGCAAACTTGCGGCTGAGACTGTGGCGGAAGCAAAAAAGAAAAATGATTTCACTTCCAAGACGCTTTCGCTTTACCAGAAAAAATTGCGGCAATCTTTTATCATGCCCGACCTGTACGACCACAAAGATTTGGAAAATGAAGTGGAATCGCGTCCGGAACTATTGCGTGATGTACCGGACCTGGTGTGCCAGGCGGCGTACGAATATTTCAATGTGGACGGACGTCCTAAGCGGGACGTGCAGTCCGCGCTGCTCAAGAAAATTTTCCGTAACAGGGGCGTGCGCCGGCTTATCAAATCCGAGCTGACAGTGAAAAATGCGCTCGGACTTATGAAAGGCGCGCTCAAGGGCGCGTTCCAATACAAATCTTCAGACAAGGATGCGGCATAATATGTCAACGGTAGAAGAAAAACTCGGAACACTCACTTTTAAGAATGACCACCAATCGCACATTTCCATTCCTGACCCGAAAATCTGCCTGACGCAGTGCAAGGACAAGCCCTGCACCACTGTCTGCCCTGCGAAAGTGTATGACTGGGACGAATCTTCCAAAAAAATCGTCATAGGTTACGAAAACTGCATCGAGTGCGGCGCCGCACGCATGATGTGCCCGTTCAACAACATTAAATGGGAACCTCCCAGAGGCGGTTTCGGCGTTTCGTACAAGTACGGATAACAGACTGCTGAAAAAGTTTTTTGTGTCCGTCATTCCGGGGCTTGACCCCGGAATCTAGAACGCACGTTCAATCAAACAACTGGATTCCGGCTTTCGCCGGAATGACGGAAGAGTTTTTCAACAGACTGCTTGTAGCCATTCTGTCCCGCCGGGACATCTTTTCATCATTTATCTGAACAAGTGCGGGGAAAATCCTCCTGTTTTGGCAATATCAGTGCAAATCATATAAATTGCGGGGGACGAATTTCCACCAATTAAATCCGATTTAATGCTGTCATACCCTGCAGGAGCGAGATTGCTTAAAAAAGAGAGAAAAGCGGAATCTGGTCCGGCCGCGCTGCTGTTGCTTTGCAGTGTTTTTTTTACATCAATTTGTTTTTCTGCAGCTGAAAGTCCTCCCGCGTTTATCGATGGCGAAGTGATTGTGAAGTTCAAGCCCAACATTTCTCAAACAGGCAAAAGAGCAGTTTATGGGGCAGTGTCCGCGGTGTCGTCCAGCGCGGCTGTTAAATCAGAATATGAACTGATGAAATTGCCGCAGGGCGAGAGTGTGGAATCAGCCATATCCAAACTGGCGCAACGGACGGAAATTGAATATGTCCAGCCCAACTTCGCATACGGGGATCCTTCCGTATCCATAAAGTCTACAGTAAACAAAGCTGCACCGAGCACCAACGACACTTATTATGCCCTACAGAAACAGTATCTGGACCTGATGAAAGTGCGCGACGCGTGGGACATCACGACTGGAGATTCGTCTGTGGTTGTGGCGCTGGTGGGTTCGGGTATTGCCCATAATCATCCGGATTTGGGCGGAGGTATCGGGCCCGGGTACAGGGTGATAGGCGGATACGATTTTATCAATGACAATCCCCTGCCGGAAGATGTGTATGGCTCCGGGACCGTGAGCGCAAGCATTATCGGAGCGATTGCCAACAACTCTGCAGGAGCTCTGGGCGTAATGTGGAACGTGCGGTTTCTCGACTGCAAGGTCTTTCACAACGAACAGAGAATCGCCAATTCATTCAGCGTAGCCAGCGGAATTCTCTATGCTATTAAACAATCTGCAAACATCATTCAGCTCAATACAGTGCAATTACAAAGCGAAACAGACAACATCGTTTTAGACGCACTTTCGCAGGCTCGTGCCATGGGAATGCCGGTCATAACGCGGGCAGGGAACGACAGCGCCGAAACTGTTAATTATCCCTGTTTCTATGGAAACACCATATGTGTGGGCGCGACAAATTTGGCCGGTAATCCTGATGCCGTCGGGAGCAATAAAGGAGGACAAGTGATAGTGTCTGCGCCGGCTGTGGGTGTAGCTGCATATATAGGGGATACGTACGGATTATTTAACTCAGGCATCATATCTGCGGCATATGTTACAGGGCTTTGCGGTCTACTGCAGGCGCTCAGATACCGGCTGAGTCCGGACACTTTGGAGGAAGTCCTGCGATCAACTGCGGATGATGTGTGGGTGGTGGGATTGGATTCCGGCACGGGGAGCGGTCAGGTCAATTATTTGAAAGCTGTGCAAAAGGTCCAGAATATGTACGCGCCGGAAGCGCTGGAAAGCACGGTGCCGATGCCGAATCCATTTATTATCGGGCGAGTGCCTTATGTGACATTCAGTATTCCCGACGGGCTGAGCAGCGCCGGGATGTCGGTGCAGATTACGGATTTGTCGGGGATGAAGGTGCGCTCGCTTTCCGGCACCAACAAGTGGGACGGGAAAAATGACAATGGGCAGGGGGTGGCGAGCGGTATTTATTTTTACAAGATGTCGTGCGATGCGGGTGAGTCGAGCGGACGGCTGACTTTGGTGCGATGAAGCGCATTGTATTCGGGATTGCGGTTGTGTTGACTGGCGCTGCGCAAGTTTTTGCGGCGGGCAGTTATCAGCCGGGAGAAGTAGGGTCCAAATTCCTGCTTGTGCCGATGTCTGCGCGGGCCGTGGCTTTGGGCGGGGCATTTGCCGCTGCGCAGGGTGATGCGAGCGGTCTGGACCATAATCCTGCAGGGTTGGCGCATCTTAAAGAATTTCAATTTTCCGTGACGCATATTGTATATCCCGGAGGTATCAACTATTCTGCCGGAAGTTTGGCAACGCCGACTTTTCACAGAACTGGAGGCGTGTTCCGGTACCGGTCGTTTTTTTTCGGTGATGAACAAAGGGACGGTATCGGGAAAAAGATCGGCGGACAGAATATAGATATAATTGACCGCGACTTCACGCTTGGTCTGTATGTGCTGGCGGGAAAACATTTTTCTCTCGGTATCAATGGTGATTTTATTGACCGGACGCTGTATCTTTACCGAGACAAGACGATTGCGCTGGGGACAGGATTCCAGGTGTACACAACGGACCGCCGGCACGTGGCGGGTATATCTGTCCAGCATATCGGGGAGGGGACGAAATTCATCGAGGCAACAGACCCTTTGCCCATGGTGTACCGTCTGGGCGGAGCGCATGTGGCGGCGAAGTGGGGGCAACTATTTTGGGAACTGCAGAAATATCTGGACAATCCGGGCGTGTCTGTTTCCGCGGGATTGGAATGGAACTTAACAAACTATTTTTGTTTCAGGGGCGGGACAGGGTACAATATTGACACTTATTTTGCCGGAGGAATGGGATTTCATTGGCGGAGCTATGTTTTGGATTACGCTATCCGTCCCCAGAGCGGTGCGGGCATTCTGCACAACATGACATTAACGCTGAAGTGGGACATCACGGAAGACGATTTCGATTTCGGCCATTGGCTGGATTTTTAGGATTGACCGTACTGCGTTAGATCAGAATGTGACGACCCTGTCGGTTTCCCTGACGATTTCGTACAGGTCTTTCATTGTGTTGACGGGGCACATTTCGGTGTCTTCCTGGTTTCGGGATTTGATGCAGGTGCCGCAGGCAAGGATTTTCCCGCCGGACTCCAACAGTTTTTTCGCTTGTTCCACGGTATCGAACTTTTCTATGCTGACGGTCTGATATTCGACTCCCTTGCCCATCAGAAAAACTTTGACCTCATCTTTTTGTCCGAGACAATAGTTCGCGAAACGTAACGCGTTCCAGCATGTCTCCGCGTCATTGCTGGAAATAATAACACCGATTTTCATTTCTCTGTTCTCCTTTACCGGGTTTTTGAATTGAGCATGTCCATGTTCATGCCCTGACTGAAAAAATCCTTGTCTTGACTGAATTGCTGCAGCGCTTTCTTTGCTTCAGTCCTGACGATAGGGGATTGATCGTTTTTTAGTGCGCTCTGAACAGATTCTTTTGCGCTGTTGTCTCCAATCGTTCCCAGAGCTCTCACTGCAGAGGCGCGCACCCTGTCGTCGCTGTCTTGAAGCAGTCCGATCAATGGCCTGACTGATCTGGCGTCTTTGATTTCGCCAAGAGCCATTGCTGATTTCCCGCGGATTTGGGCTTTGTCGTTTTTCAATAATCGGTGCAGGTGAGTAAGCCCGCGCATATTTCCGGATTTTGCCAGTGCGTATGCGGCGCGTCCGCTGACCATGGGGTCGCTGTCGTCCAGCATGGAGATTAATTCAGTCTTGTCCGAATTCATCGAAGAGTGCCGGCGTGAATAATTCTCCGAGCGGGCAGAGGGTGACTTTTTGATTTTTTTCTGCAAGGACACACTCACATTGCCGGGGGATAGAGCAAATCCGCTGCCTGAAATCAGGTCAACCACAGCCCCCAGCAATCCCCAGAACAGCAAATTCCCCCAGAACCATCCGGAGAGTCCGCTGGTAATTCTTGCTTTTTCGGGATCGTATCCTTCTTTTTCAATGGTAATCAGATGGGAATTATTCCTTGGCAATACAAGTGAGCATGGAGTGGAGCAGATTTCACCATTATCTGATTTAGCGTTTGCTCCTTCCGGGTCCGATGATACGCTGATACTCTGAGTTGTTCCGTTCATGATGGTAGCGCATCCGGATACATAGATGGCAAATAACAGTGCGAGCAGCAATCTACTTTTCATCCGATCCCCCAAATGAGACTTTCGGTTGATATGCTCCTAAACTGCAGACTTGTTTCTTACTGGTCGTAGCGCTGTTTGTAGAAGTCAAAGAGTTTCTGCATTTCTTCTTTGCTCAGACCCTTGCGCCATTTGTGGTATTCGCTGGATTGGATTCCGATGGTCACGCCTTTCTTGATTTCTTCGGCTTCGGGCAGGAACTTGGTGTAGAAATGTTTTGCGACCTCATAAAAGCCGTGCCACTGGGTGTAGTCCGGTCCCATCATTGAGGCGCCATGACGCGCGCGGCGTCCTTCGTGGTGCCAAAGTTCATAGTAAGTCCATTCTAAAGTCTCGTCGAACGGCGTGCGTGTCAGCAGATTTTCTTTATAAAGATCATCCATGATTGATTTAGCGGGCAGGGCGAACTTGTTGTTGTAAAGGTCTATCACTGCATCGAACTGCTGATAAAAGCTGTCCACGTATTTTGGGGAATGGCACTGGACGCAGACATTCTTCATGCCGTCGCGGCGCTTTTCCCAGTTTTCCAGTTTTTTGGACACAACAGGGCGGAGCGTCCAGGAAATCCGCGCGCCTACGTCGTGCGTGGAGGGACGCTGCGGAGTGGCGCCCATGTGACAACTGGCGCAGGTGGGTGCGGTGTTGTAATCTTTGCCCGCGACCCACTCGTCTTTGTCCATGTTCAAATGGCCGCGGTTGGCTTCGAACAAAATGCCGTGTTTGGATTCCTTGTAAATTTCAATCTGCGGATGGTCGGGACCCATGTGACATTTGCCGCAATTTTCCGGTTGGCGGGCCTGTTCGCGTGAGAACGCGTGCCGCGAATGGCAGGCGGTGCATGATCCTTTGCTCCCGTCGGGATTGATGCGTCCGATACCGGTGTTGGGCCAGGTAGTGGGGTCGAGCCGTCCGTCTTTCAGCACGCCGATGGTGCTGCCGTGACATTGCTGGCATCCGAGGATAGCGGCGGGTGCACCTTCCACAGCTACGCCGAGAAAATTGTCGAGCGAACCGACAAACCCGGCGGCATTGGCATGATGGCTCGCGGAAAATTCCTTTTCCTGCTGTTCGTGGCATTGGGCGCAATCTTTCGGGGAAACTATGGTTGCGATAAGGTGTCCGTTATGTTCAAAAGCATCGGGGTCGGTTTTGGCGGCCTGGTGGCAGGCGAGACAGTCAATACCGGCGGCGCCATGTTTGGAACCTTTCCACTGACTGACAATGCCGGGCGATGTTTTGCTGTGGCAGGACTGGCAATCGGACTGTGTTTCGGCGCTAAAGATGGGAACGGCGGCGGACAGGACGAACAAAATGCTGATGAGCAGGTTCATGGCTTCCTCCCTAAAGATAAGAAAAATGGGACATAAAAGATGTAGCAATGATATTACCCAACTACTGCAGATATGGCGGCTCTAAAGCTGGAAAGTGGGACAAGGGGCAAAAGTGTGAGACAATTGCGTCCATCACGGCTTCGGAGCAAAAGGGGAACGCAGATGCAGGTTTTATTTTATATAATGGTGCTGATATGATTGATCTGAAGCAGGTGCGGGAAAGACCGGACGAATTGAGGCGCATGTTTGAACAGCGTGCGTGGCGCAATCCGTGGGAAGGCATGGACCTGGACGGGTTCTTTGCGCTGGAGAGTAAGCATCGCGCTCTGCTGGGCGAGATTGAAGCATGCCGCACACGGCGTAACCAGATTTCCGAAGAGTTCGCAAAACTTAAAAAGGAAAAAAAAGATACGGCGCCTTTGACCGCGGAAATCGCCAAAATAAAAGAAGACCTGCCGCGCAAAGAGGAAGAATTCAATAAACTCGACCTATCGCTGACGGACGCGGCGCTCCGCATTCCGAATTTTTTGCACGAGTCTGTGCCGCAGGGGAAAACCGCCGAGGACAATCGTGTGGTGCGCGAGCAGGGCGAAAAGCCGAAACTTGATTTTCCGGCGCGTCAGCATTGGGAAATCGGCGAATCGCTGGGAATCCTGGACTTTGCCGCGGCGGGGAAAATTTCGGGTACAAGGTTTTCACTTCTTAAAGGTATGGGCGCGGCTTTGGAACGGGCGCTGATTTCGTTCATGCTGGACCTGCACACCCGCGAACACGGGTACACGGAAATATTCGCGCCGTATCTGGTGACACGCGAATCCATGCTGGGCACCGGGCAACTGCCGAAATTCGAAGAGGAATTGTTCCGCGTGCCGGAAGACGGGCTTTATCTGATACCGACCGCGGAAGTTTCCGTCACCAACATTCACCGCGGCGAAGTGCTGGACGAGTCGAGTCTGCCGAAAAAATATGTCTGCTATTCCGCCTGTTTCCGTCGGGAAGCGGGCTCGCATGGCAAGGACACCAAGGGGCTCATCCGCAATCATCAGTTCAATAAAGTGGAGCTGGTCCAGTTTGCCTCGCCGTCGAACTCGCTCGAACAATTGGAAAAACTCACGTCGCATGCGTGCGCGGTGTTGGAGAAGCTGAACATCCCGTACCGTGTGGTAGCGCTCTGCAGCGGGGACACGGGATTTGCCTCGGCAAAAACATACGATTTGGAAGTCTGGATGCCTGGGGAGCAGAGGTGGCGGGAAATTTCGTCGTGTTCATGTTTCACGGATTTCCAGGCGCGGAGGATGGATATCAAATTTAAGAACGCGGCCGGAAAACGGGAACTGGTCCACACATTGAACGGGTCGGGTGTCGCAGTCGGGCGCTTGTTTGCAGCGGTTTTGGAAAATCATCAGCAGAAGGACGGTTCGGTCAAAGTGCCGGAACCGCTCCGTGAATATCTGAAGGCGGATTTTATCCGGGTGTAAGGACTGGATGCGAACGCGCTTTCCTTTTCACTCAAAATTTGCTTTAATGTTGGTCTATTATGTCTAAGCGAACATTTCAGCCTCATGTGAGGCGCAGAAACAAAGTGCACGGCTTCAGGGCCAAAATGAAGACTCCGGGCGGACGCAGAGTGCTCAGTGCCCGGCGCCAAAAAGGCCGACGCAAACTGATTCCGTAAATCTAATCATCCCGAGCCGCATTTCCCAAAAGTTTACGCGCGCGGAAAGAATCGGTCTGGACCGGGACGTTGACCGGATCCTGAACTCAGGTCACCGCTTTACTTCCGGGTGGGTCGTGCTATTTTGGGCGGAACAGGATTTGTCCGGTACATCCGCTGGTAAGGGGCGGGTCCGGCTGGCGATACGGTTTCAGAAAAAGTTCGTCAACGCGGTGGTGCGCAACAGGTTCAAACGGTTTATACGGGAAGTTTTCCGCGCGGGCAAGGGCGGAATTCGGGAAGGGGTGGACTTGCTGGTGATTGTAAGGCATCACGAAGGCGCGGAAAAGGTGAAGTTCGGCATAGTGAAGGACAAGTGGATGGATATTTGTCAGAAGGCGGGGATTCTTAAGGAGAAGTCATGATTTTTTCGAAGTTTGTAATTTATCTGATACATTGTTATCGTGCGAGCGCGCCGGTTTTGCGGTCCATGATTTCTGTGCCGTTTTCGTGCCGGTACGAGCCGAGCTGTTCGGAATATGCGGAGATTGCGGTACGCGAATTCGGGCTGGTCAAAGGGTTGTGGCGCAGTGTCCGCAGGCTGGCGTCGTGTCATCCTTTAAGTGAAGGCGGATGGGACCCGCCGGTCCGGGACTGAAATTTTTTAAGCTATGGATAAAAATACAATCTGGGCAATATCGTTGTCGGTGGGGTTTCTGATTCTGTGGTACCATTTTGCGCCGCAGACGGTCCAGCAAAAACTTGCGCAGACGGCTAAACCTGTTGCCAAGGTGGAGGGACAGATTTCGGCTCCGGCGGTCAAGGCGGAGTCGGTTCCGGTGAAACCCGCGCCGTTACCAAAATCTCCCTCTGTAAAATCAGCGCCGGAAGCGGAACGCATCATCGAGCTACCGTCAGCGCGGGTGGTGATTGGTTCGCGCGGAGCAGGCGTGAGGCATTGGTGGCTGAAAGAAAACGGCGGCACCTCCGCATCTTCTCATTCAGTTGCGCAATGGCCGGACCTAGTGAACCATGCGGCGCGAAGTGCAGACGCAGAACTTCTGCCGCCGGAAAAATGGCCGCTGTCCACGTATCCAGACCTGAATTTTGAATCAACGCCGGTTGAAGCGATTGCCGGCGGCGGTATCCAATCTGTATGGAAAGCTGTTCTGCCGAACGGTATAGAACTGGAAAAGAAGTTTGTCTGGATTCCGGAACAGAACGGCAACACACCTCAATTTCCCAAAGTGGCGCTTACGTTCCGCAATCCGCGGAAGCAGGGACTGCGGCTGGACGAGTTCAAGATCGGTTGGTCGCAAGGGCTGGGCACGATTGAGAGCGAGAAGAAGGAAAATCCCAACAATACCCGCGTAATCGCATATCCTTCTCCGAAGAAGGCAGTGGACAAGCTGGAAAACGGCAGTCACAAGATGGACTACAAATGGGTTGCCGTGGACAATCGGTACTACTTGTTTGCCATGATACCGGTGCAGGGCCAATTTGACCACATTGAGGCGGCGAAAGATAAGCTGAATCAGGGTGAGGTCATTATGGCCGCGTTGCCGTCGGTGATAAAGCCGGGTCAGCAGCATGTGCTGGAGCTTCCATTTTATATCGGGCCGAAAGGGTACACGCATTTAAAGAAGTGGAACATGGGATTGGAACATGCGGTGGATTTCGGGTACTTTGCGTTTTTGGGTAAATGGGCGCTGAAGGCGCTTTATGCGCTGCACAATGTTTCGAAGAATTACGGGTGGTCCATTATTCTGCTGACGATGATTCTGCAGGTTCTACTTTTGCCTTTGAGTATCAAGAGTTACAAGTCCATGGCCGGGATGAAAAGAATCCAGCCGAAAATACAGGAGATGCAGAAACGGTTTAAGGACGATTCCAAGCGGATGAACGAGGAAATGCTGAAACTTTACCGCGAGTCCGGGACGAACCCGTTCGGCGGGTGTCTGCCGATGATTGTGCAGATTCCGGTGTTTTGGGCTTTTTATACGATGCTGAGAGGGGCGTACGAACTGCGCGGCGCGCCGTGGATTTTTTGGATCAAGGATTTGTCGCAGCATGACCCGTTTTATATTCTGCCGATTGTGATGGGGGCGGGGATGCTGCTCCAGCAAAAGATTTCAGGGCCGCCGGGAGATCCGGCTCAGGCCAAGATTATGATGCTGATGCCGGTGATGTTCACGTTCATGTTCCTCAATTTTCCCAGCGGGATGGTGCTCTACTGGCTCACCAACAGTACGCTGTCTATTATTGTGCAGTACGGATGTAACCGCAAGTTCAGCGTTGCAACTGCTGTCGCTTAAATCAAAATCATATTATAGATAGCGGGTAAGTTTCTCGGGTTTGAGGGTGAACTCGAACGGGCGAACGCTTTCACCCCCACCTTTGTCCTCCCCCGTCCCTCCTCTTCGGCGGGCAGGCGAGGGGGAGGATGTGAAATTGTTTTTATCTTTTTGCGGTGGTGAGGGTTTGCTCTATATTCTTTAACGCTTTTTGGATGTTTTGCACGGAGTTGGCGTAGGAGAAGCGGAGGTATCCTTCGCCGTACGAACCGAATGATGCGCCGGACAGACAGGCGACACCGGCTTCGTTCAGCAAAAGGTCCGCGATTTCTTTTGAATTTTTCTTTGTTCCGGTTATGTTGGGGAAAACGTAGAACGCGCCGCGCGGGGTGCGGCAGGAGAATCCGGGGATTTTGTTCAGTCCGCTCACGATGACGTCGCGCCGTTTGCGGAACTCGGCGATCATTTTTTGCACTTCGTCCTGGGGACCTTTGAGCGCTTCGACGCATGCGACCTGTGTGAAACTCGCGGTGCAGGAATTGGAGTTGGTCATGAGCTTGGCGATGGACGGGGCGAGTGTTTTGGGCATGACGCCGAATCCTGCGCGCCATCCGGTCATGGCGAATGTTTTGGAAAATCCGTCGAGGATGATGGTGCGGTCGCGCATTTCCGGCAGTTCGGTGATGGAGAAGTGCTCTCCTTCGTACAAGATCTCGAAATATATCTCATCGGACAGGACGGTCACGTCCGGATACTTTTT
>CAYHWZ010000007.1:0-19983 GCA_964359975.1 uncultured Elusimicrobia bacterium
CGTTTCGAGAATGCGGAAAATCGTGACGCCGGTCTTCGTGTCCCCGCGCAGAATGGCCCACTGCATGGGCGCTGCGCCGCGCAGATGCGGGAGGAGCGAAAAGTGGACATTGTACACGGATTTCGGGAAAATGCGGATAACTTCCGGCGGAAGAATACGACCGTACGCCACGACGATACTGCAGTCTGCTTTGAACGCGCTGAGCGATTCAATGAACTGCGGGTCTTTGAGCGCTGAGGGTTGTAACACGGGGATTTTGCGTTCTTCGGCGAAAATCTTGACCGGCGGTTTATGCAGAATCTGGCCGCGCTGAGCCGGTTTATCCGGACGCGTGACAGCGCAGACTACTTCACTGTTCTTGCAGAGATATTGGAGAAAAGGCACCGCGATGAGCGGCGTGCCCCAGAAGATTATTTTCATTCACCACAGCCCTGTTTTCTTTCTGCGGCGGATGGCATATATCATTTTCCACCGCCGGAGGAGCGGGATATGGTCAATGTAAAATTTGCCGTTGAGATGGTCGGTTTCGTGCTGGAGAGCGCGGGCAAGGAGCCCTTCGCCGGCGTAAGAGACCGGCATCCCCTTTTCGTTCAGCGCGGAAACTTTGGCGAACGCGTATCTGCGCACGCGGTGCGAAAGACCGGGAATAGACAGACACCCTTCATCTTCGAACAGACGTCCTTTAAGTTCAGTGACTTTGGGATTGATGAGCACGAGCGGGGCTCTTTTTCCCGACGGCTGGATGTCGATGACCGCGAGCGAAAGCGGCACACCGATCTGGTTGGCGGCGAGACCGATACCGGGCGCGGCGTACATGGTTTCGAACATATCGAGGATAAGTTTATGGATATCCCCATTGATATCTTCGACGGGCCGGCACTTTTTGCGGAGGACCGGGTCGCCGTGCTTGACTATTCTGCGGATGGACATATATTAAGTTTATCTAAAATCTGTTTGTCCGTCAATAAAATGACCACTTGCCATTTATGCTTATAATCATCGGTTCGTTTATATTGGGATATCCGGGAATTCCTGCTTTTCCTGAAACTTGAACATTTCCTGACTTTTGCAGCAACGCAAATGTGGTTGACCGGGAACTAATGCCCCGGCTTTATGAACTCATGTACAAGACTTGGAAGGGAAAGAAACTTGACCGGCAGACCGCTGAACTTTCGCACAAAACTTCGTTGGACATCATGACACACCGCAAAACATTCACTGGACGGATAAGCTCTGTGAAAGGTCAGAAAATTGCGCGGGTCGAACCCTGTAACAGACCATTTACACTCAACGGCGGTCGGAGATTTGCCCCGTCTGGGCAGGATGAAATCAATTTCGTGCCCCTGCTTGTCGCGCCAATAAAGAATGTTCCTGGTTTGGAGCTGTGCCTGCAGTTCATTAAGGACAAAATGTTCCCACAGGAGCCCCATGTCTTCCTGCCGCAAAGATTCCCATCCCCTGTGATAACATACGAACCCCGTGTCAAAACCATAAGTTTTGGGAGCAGCGATGATTTCTGTCGCCCTGCGCGTGCTGAAAGGGCGGATCACATGAACAACATACGTCGCCTCCAGCACTCTCAGATAATTGAGTATCGTCATGCGGCTCACACCGCAGGGTGAAGCGAATCTGGATGCTTCAAAAATGCCGCCGCTTTGAGCCATGAGCAATTCCACAAACTTTTGAAAAGCATCTTTTCTTTCCAGACGGAAAAGTTCCTGAATATCCCTGGCCCACAAACCATCCATCCATTCCTGGAATTCACGTTCGGGAAAAGATGCGGACAAGAAAAAGGGCGGCAGACCGCCGCGTAGAAAGCGATGTTTCAGATCCGTTCTCTCAAAGTCAGCGAGGTCCTGAAGAATCATCGGAGTGAGCCACAGCTCAAGTTTTCGTCCGACCAGAGTGTCGCGGAACTTGGCGGATGCGCCCAGCGTTGACGATCCAGTGGCTAAAATCCTGACCCCGGTGTAATGATCAGCCGCTATTTTAAGAAGTTCGGAAGGGTTCTGCAGACGATGGATCTCATCCAGTACAATACGGCCTTTACCAATGCCATCGAGAAATGATTCAGGGTCTTCAAGTACCCGGCGGGTACTGGCAAGTTCACAGTCAAAATATCGGATATCCGGCAGATTACGGCAAAGAAATGTCTTGCCCGCGCGGCGCACGCCTGACAGCCAGACGACACTGCGCCTGCTCCAAAGCTCCTCAATTTTATCAACCCAGAATTTACGTTCGTTCATATATATTACCAACTGCCATCATAGTAGCATAAAGTAATACTATTTGCAAGTGTATTAGCGTTTAGTAATTACTGCCGTCAGGTTTATCAGATGACCATTCGGAACTGAAACACGGCAGAGGATTACCGCTCGGTCTGGCGGAGGGCTTCGTAGAGGGCGACGGCTACGGCGGCGGACAGATTCAGGGAACGGATGGGGCCGGTCATGGGGATTTTGAAAAAGCGGTGCGCGTAACGGCGGCGCATTTCGTCAGGAAATCCGCGGGTTTCTGAACCGAAGACCAGGTAACTGTCTTTCTTGAATTCTGCCTGCCACAGATGTTCGTCCGCGTCCTTTTCGAAAAAGTAGAATTGGTCGGGCTCAGCGGGAAATGCGGCGGCAAATTCGTCCCAGTTTGCGTGCACTTTAAGGTCGAGTTTCGGCCAGTAATCGAGTCCGGACCGTTTCAGATATTTGTCGCTGAGTGAAAAGCCGAGCTTGCCCACCAAGTGCAGACGCGTTTGAGTGCCGACGCAGGTACGGCCCACATTGCCCGTGTTGCCCGGGATTTCGGGTTCGTACAGCACGACGTTCATGGGGCTTTGGTATCGGTCAGACCGGGGAGAATGCCGGACGGGTCCACGCCGGTGGCGCCTTCTTTAAGAAAAGCGATCTTATCTTCGACGCGGCTGAGCCGCTTTTCCGCTTCGGTGAACTTTTTCTGCGCGTCGGAAAGATGCGAACCGACCACGCCGAAATCTTTTGAAAAACGGGCAAGGTCGGACTGCAGACGCTCGAGTTCGTTGAGGATTTCGCGCGCGCGCGACTCGATGCGGAGCCCGCGGAACCCCAGCGCGAGCGTCATCAGATACGGATAGAACGAGTTGGGCGAAACAGGGAACACGCGCCGCTGTGTGGCGTAGGTGTAAAGGTCTCCCTTAGCGCTTTCAATTTCCTCGCCGCGCACGATCATTTCGTAGTAGACATTTTCCGCGGGCACGTACATGAGCGCGAAATTGAACGTACCTTCGTCGGGCAGGATATATTTGCGCGAGATGTCGTCGATATGTTTGCGCACATTTTTCACAAACTCTTTGCGCGCGGACTCTTTTTCCGCCGCGTCCTGCAGATGGATCATTTTCCGGAAATTGTCGAGCGGGAACTTGGCGTCGACGGGGATGAGACCGTCTTTTATTTTGATGATGGCGTCCACGATTTCGCCGTTTTTGAAAGCGTGCTGGAGCTCGTAAAACTGGTCGGACGGGAGGATTTCGCGCAAGACATTTTCCAGCAGAATTTCGCCCATACCGCCGCGGAGTTTGGGCGGTTTCAGGATTTCCTCGAGAGAAGAGATATTTTTGGTCGCTTCAAAAATGCGGGCTGTTGCTTCGGACAGATTTTCCAGACGGGAGTGCAGTTGTCCGGTGGTGGTGAGCAGATTCTGCGTAGCTGACCCCATCTGCTGCTGGACCTGCGCGGACATACTGGACATCTGCTGCTGGGCGGACTGCGCGTTCTGCGCCAGACTGTCCTGCACCTGACTCCGCAGGAGCTCGATTTGTTTTTGGAGCAGGACCATGGAGGAATCATTGGAACTGCCTGACGGTTTGATGAATTTGTAGAAAACAATGAGCATACCCGCAACCAGGGCGAGGAAGATTGCGCCCGACGCAAAAAGAATGAGACCGAGAGATTGAGGGGACATGTCAGCCGCCTTTATTTTCTGCCGGGCAGATTTTTTCGTACGGGCACCACCGGCAATGGTATCCGGGCGTGGGGTCGAACTTCTGCTGAGCCACACCGACGGCCGCGGCCTGCACTTTAGCCAGAACTGTATCCACCTTTTTCGGGTCCGGGGATGTGGTTCCGATGATTCCGTGCTTCAAAAAGTGGAGTTCCATCCGGTCGGGCATTTTGCCGAACCGCCCCTCGAACGCAACCGCGTACAAAGACAACTGTGCGCTGTCCCGCGCCTTTTTGTCCGCGTCTTTCTGGTCTTTGACTTCACCGGTTTTGTAATCGATAATGGCGGAACCGGATTCGCTCATATCCACGCGGTCCCACCGTCCGCGCAGACGCACCTGATTCATTGTGATACGGAAATCTTCTTCCACCAGCGCGGGTTTTGACGGGGATTGCTCTTCTTTTTTAAAATATTCTTTAAGCAGTTTTTTACCTTCGCTGAACCGTTTATCCTCGTGTTCGCGCGAGACAAACCCTTCGCTCCGCCACGCATTTTTGAACGCTTCGAGCAGATCGTCAGCGGAAAACTTGCGGCCTTCGCGGCGGCAGAGATGATATGCTTTCAGCGCTTCGTGTACAGCCACACCGAAAACCTGCGAATGGTGCATAGGCACGGGAATTTTCACCACGCGGCTGAACCGGTAACTGAGCGGACAGGTGAGATACGAATCCAGCGCCGTGGCGGAAAGTTCGATGACCTGGTCCGCAGGTATCACCGACGGAGCCGGTTGGGCCGGGGCACGCTGAGGCGGCTCTTCAAAAATCCGCAGAGATTCGACGAGACCGGTTTTACGCACAGTTTCAGTCACGTTGGGTTTGTCCATACATTCCGTCACAAAGACGGACGGTTTCCACATTTTTTTCTTGCCCATATCGCGCGCGGAACAGAGCGTCAGTTCTTGTTTGGCGCGTGTCATGCCCACATAGAACAGCCGCCGCTCTTCCTGATAATTCACGTCGCTCGACGGCAGAATATCCTTTATCAATCCGTCCGGCAGATCGATTGCGTCTGTCCTGCCGGTAATCGGGAAATGGTTCTGTTCCAACCCGACGAGAAACACCACGGGAAATTCCAGCCCCTTGGACGCGTGAATGGTGAGGATATTGACCGCATTGTCGTCGAAAGAAAGGTCCGCGCTGGACGGATCGTCGCCAGCCAGACGCAGGGCTTCGACATATTTCACAAATTCGCTGACGCGGTCGTATCGGGCCACCTGACCGAACTGTTTGACCAATTCAAAAAAGCGGTGCAGGTTCTGCGCCTGCTGGACAGAGCGGAGGTCGGTGGATTCTGCCAGCCGTTTGAGCCATCCGCGCTCGTCGAGAAAACGGTACAGCACGTGACCCGTGGCTGTGCGCGTGGCGGTTTTACGGAAATTTTCCAGGTCCTGCGCAATGACAGACGCGGTTTTTACAGTTTCATCTTTGAATTCAGCGGCGAGCTCTTTGGCGCCGCATTTTGCCAGCACGTCTGCGAGCGGCAGGTGCGCTTTGGATGCGGCCTGCATGAGACGCGCCGCGTCTGTCGGGTCGAGACCGTACACCGGAGAAAGAGACAGATAGTACAGACTCGACGAATCGTCCGGGTCAGAAACTGCGCGCAAGAACGAGAGCACAATCCGCACTTCTTCCTGTTCGTACAGACCGGCGCTGCCGGAAAATTGCCACGGTATGGCGGCCAGATTCAGCGATTTCATGAACGGTTCCGCCGCAGCATTGGTTCGCACGAGAATGGCGAAATCTCTGGGCTCGCGTTTACCCGTGCTCACCTTTTCGCGGATTTGCGCAGCCACATGCTCCGTCTCGGAAAACAGCGTGTCGAACAAAAGATAATCCACGGCCAAGCCCGCGCCTTTGTCCGCCTGCAGACACTTGTTCAGATTGTCGCGGTATTCCAGACGGTCGGGATTGTTGTGCTGGATAAGTTTGTGCGCGGAATCAAGAATTCCCTGCGTGGACCTGTAGTTGACTTGCAGAACAACGTGTTGGCTGTCCGGGTATGCAGCGCGGAACCCCAGGATATTCGACAGACACGCGCCCCTGAACTTATAGATGGACTGGTCATCGTCGCCGACCACGGTAATGTTGTGGTGCAGACCCGCAAGGAGTTTCAGCATTTCAAACTGGGCATAGTTGGTGTCCTGAAACTCGTCAACAAGGATGTACTTGAACCGTTCCTGGATTTTGCGCAGGACCGACGGACGTTCGCGGAAAATTTTAAGACAGAGCAGTACCTGGTCGCCGAAATCAATGAACCCGCGCTCGGTTTTCAGTTTCTCATATTCTTCGTACGCGCGCGCGACCTCCAGCATTTTCTGCGCGGCCTCTTTTTCGTCCGCGGTGGAAGCTTTGGACATTTCGCTCTCGGCGAACTTTATGTAGTCCGACGGAGAAATCTCCTCGTCTTTGGCCCGGCTGAAGGTGCGGAGCAGAGCTTCCACAAATTTGGACGGGTCGCCGAGCGGACGGTAATGGTCCATTTTGAACTGGAAAATATTGTCGCGGAAAAATACCACGGATTGAGGTAATGTCATCACGCGGAGGTCCGGAGACAGACCGATTTCAAAAGCGTACTCTCTCAAAATCCGGTCGCCGAACGAATGAAAAGTGGAGACCAGCACATCGTTGAATCCGTACGGGACCAGACGGTCCACGCGCTCTTCCATTTCCTGCGCGGCCTTGTCCGTGAACGTGAGCGCGAGGATTTGGCTGGGCAGGGCTTTTTTCGCGGCAATGAGACAGGCGATGCGGCGGGTGAGCACTGCGGTTTTGCCAGTGCCTGCGCCGGCAACGATGAGCAGAGGACCGTCACCGTGCATAACCGCCTGTTTTTGGGCCGGGTTCAGCCCTTCGAGGACCTGTTCGACGGCGAATTCCGCTGGAGGCGGTTTTACCGGGTCAACAGCGGCGCGTCCGGCGGTTTTCACACTTTTTTGCGCTGGGCGCAAAGTTCGAGGAGCTTCTGGACGGTTTTTTCAATGCCTTCGGACGCTTCCGCAATGTTGCGGGCAAGCATGTAGGCGGGCGTGGACAAAATGTTCAGTTTGGAATCCAGAATAAAATTTCCGACGGTGCATTCGCGATGACGCGCGCCCATTTTTTCCAGTCTGGACGCAGTCTGCGCGTCGGACCCGATGGTCAGTTCCGCGTGCATGTCACTCCCGCGGAAAATCGCGGCGCAGACTGCAGGCGCGATACAGAGGAACGCGACGGGTTTGCCGGCTTTCACCATTTCGCGCACCAGGCGGGCAGATTCCGGATTCGCGGACGCGTTCTCGGATTTTGCGGCAAAATCGCTGAGATTTTTGACAGCGCCGTACCCACCGGGAAAAACCAGGCCGTCCAAGTCCGCGGCTTTCACATTCTTCATATCCTGAATCTCGCCGCGCGCAATGCGGGCCGACTCCACCAGCACGTTGCGCTTTTCCGACGGAGAGACATGACCGGTCAAATGGTTGATGACGTTCGCCTGCTCAATATTGGGAGCCATACACACATACTGCGCGCCGGCTTTGGAAAGGGCGAGGAGAGTGAGCACAGCTTCGTGAATTTCCGAGCCGTCTTTCACGCCGCACCCGGCCAGCGCCACCCCGATTTTACTCATTTTTTCCCTGCGGAATCGAGCGCCGCGAGCATTTCTTTGATTTCGGTGAACTTGTCGCGCGGACGGCCTTTGGATTTTCCTTTTTCGAGTTCCATTGCGTCCAGAGATTTCCATTCGGTAAAAGAAACAGCGCGGACATTTTTGCGGCGGAGAAATTCAGGGACGGATTTTTCGTCTGAGCCGGACGGTTGATTGACTTTACCGGCGCGCAAATCTTCCAGCAGATTACGGGCGGTTTCAATCGAATCGGGTTTGTTGGTGCCGATAACGCCGCTGGGCCCGCGTTTGGCCCAACCCACGACGTAAAGACCGGTTACCGTAGAATTGTCTTTGTCATTTTTCACGCGGCCAAGCTCGTTGGGCACAGTGCCTTTTTTCGCGTTGAACGGCACTCCGGGCAGAGCCACGCCCATGTACCCGACGGAACGGAGCACCATATCCACGGGGATGGTCTCAAAAATTCCCGCGCCTTTCGGGCGGAGCGAACCGTCGGCGGTACGATGCAGTTGATTTTTTTCCAGTTTCATGGCGGACACTTTACCGTCTTTGCCGATGAGTTCGACAGGGGAGACCAAAAACCTGGCAATGACCTTTTTAGGTTCGCCGCGCAAAGGTTTGGCTGAATGTTCTTTCAAAATCTGCACATTATTTTTCATCGCAGGACTGAGCGAACCCGTCTGAAACTCGGCGTTGGACAAAGGGTCGAGTTCGGATTCCTTCGGGTCAACCACGAGGTCAGCGCCGGGGAGTTCGCAGAGTTCGCGGATTTCCGGATTGGTGAACGCGGCCTGTGCCGGACCGCGACGACCGAGCAGATAGATTTCTTTTACGCGGCTGGCGCGCAGGGCTTCGAGCGCGTAACCGGCGATGTCTGTCTGTTCCAAAATTTTCGGGTCGCTGGCAAGGATGCGCGCCACGTCCATGGCCACATTTCCGTTGCCGACCACAGCCACACGTTCGCAGGAGAGATCGAATTTCAAGTGCCGGTAATCCGGATGCCCGTTGTACCATCCGACGAACTCAGTGGCAGGGAAACTGCCTTGCAAATCTTCGCCGGGGATTTCCATTTTACGGTCTGACCGCGCGCCGACAGCGAGGATGACCGCGCTGTAGAGTGATTTCAGTTCGTCGAGGGAAATATCGCGTCCGAACTCCACATTGCCGAAGAATCTGAACCCTTCGCGCGCAGCGGTTTTTTCGTAAACGCGGGTAACAGTTTTAATTTTTTGGTGGTCCGGCGCCACGCCTCCGCGCACCAGTCCGAAGGGAGTGGGCAAAGCGTCGTACATATCCACGCAGATTTTGGGGTCAGACTGGGCGAGCAATTCTTCCGCAGCATAAAACCCGGACGGACCGCTCCCGATAACCGCGATGCGGAATACTGAATTTGTCAACGGAGAATTCATAGCAGACTTTCATTCTACCAATTAACCTGGGGGTTTTCAATTAAAACAGTATACCACCTGCTGACCAGCGATACTCTATCTCAAATGGTATGTGTCCGCGGACGCCTTTTTCACTTCCTCGATCTTGCGCATGATTGCCTGGTTACCGGGAACATAGGTCAAAGTCTGTTGAAGTTCAAGAAGCGCGGCCTTATAGTTTTTCAAATCATGGTACAGTCGTGCCAACTCGTAGTGCACAGTAAAATAGTCTGGATTCAGCGATAAACACTGGCGGAACGACTCCTCAGCTTCCCCATATTTCTTTTGCAAATAGTGGAGTCGACCGAGATTGTAATACGCTTCCGCAAGATTTGGTTTGATTCCAAGAGCTTCGTGAAATGACTGGTACGCTTTGTCATATTCCTTTCTGCCCATCAGTGCAACGCCGAGATTATTGCGAGCTTCAGATGAGGATGGTGATATGCGGACAGCATTTAGCAGAAGTTCAGACGCTTTTTCGAATTTGCTATCTTCCAGATAAAGATTACCCAGATTGTAATTGTTGCGATACGTGTCTGGATACTTGATATAGACATCTTCCCACATTTCTATGGGGTTCAGATAGAGTTGGTTCCGTTGCCATGTGGCCGCACACAGAAAAAGGATATGGACACCCATCAAGGTCACGGCTGCCGGTCGGCTGGATAGTTTCGGCAATGGTTCCCTGAAGATAAGTGCATAGAGCCAAACAACAAACAGAGAAAAACCCCAAGTCGGCAAATAAAGACGTCGTTCTGCCATAGCATCGCTTATGGGAAATACGCTTGAAGTCGGCGCCAATGCGAGAATGAACCATACTGTTGAAAACCACACCCAGCTCCGAGCGGGCAATGATTTCCTCGATAGCCAATAAACGGTCCCCAACCCAATAGTTAGAATAGCAATAGACGCCATGATTCGCGTTTCCAGAATAGTCCCAGCCGGATTGACAAAATGGTTGAAACACTGTCCTGTCGGATAGAAAAGCATTCTCAGGTAATTCACGATCACGTATGACTGTGTTATAAGATACGTATAGGGTGTCCATTTCCTGTAAGTACTCTCCCCCGGGTCTCCCAACTGTCCCAGATAGAAGTAGCGGAAAAGAACATAAGCAGTCAAGATCATCCAGAACGGCAAGTGTTTGGATTTGTTTTGAAAGACCTTCTTAAGATCGCCCGAACTTAAGAACATGTAGTCGAAAATAAGAAGAATCGGCGGTAGAACGGCAGAAATCTGCTTGGAACCCATTGCGAAAGAAAAGCAGAGCAGGGAAGCCGCTAGACACCATTTTCCCTTTTCTGTGGAAATGATGAACAACCACAAAGAACACAGACAGAACAAAGTAGCCAAACTGTCCGACCTGTGGCTAATGTAGGTGACTACCTCTGTTTGAATGGGGTGCGTTGTAAACAGAAGTGCCGTCATCATCGAGAGAAAAATGCTTTCCTCCCTAAAGAGGAGTTTGCAGATCGTGCGAGTGAGCAAAAATATCAGCAGAGTGTTGAGGATATGCAGTAGGACATTGACGACATGATAACCGTAGGTGTTCAAACCACCCCACCTGTAATTCAGAGCAAAAGTCAGAAACGTGACCGGACGGGATGGATCATTTATTCCCATTCTATAGGCAGATCGGAAGACTAGTCTGTTTGTGATATTTTCCGGATTTTTTATATCAGGGTTCATGACAATATTGCCAATATCATCAAAGATGAAGGGTGCATTCAAAGTACAGGAATAGATGAGAATGGGAACTATAGCGCAAGCGACCAATGCCCAAAACAGCTTTTCCCGTCCGCCCATCGTCCCTGTTAGGTATTTGCTCAAAGTTTTCAAGTGATCATCTATTCCCGAAGGTCTGTACGGCGAATAGTCATATCCTTTTCCACAACCCACGCAGCTTCCGCAGGTTCAAAAGTGAAGTAATCTTGACTGTCCTTAAAGTACCATTGAATCGTGCCCGGGAAATTGCAGGCCTGTGTATTCCACAATCCTGATTGAATCACAATGGAAGGATCAACATATAACTTTTCTGTCTTCGATATCTTGTTCTGTTGGAGTCCGTCAGATATGTTCTTAATGAGCACGCTTAGAGGTCGAAGTCCCATGCTTGCGGCACCAACTGCCTTTTGCGTGAGATAGACATTTGCAGATATTGAGATTATCAACAAAGTTACCGCAATGCCTTTTACAAGGGAATCCCCTTTCCTTTTTATGAATGCCCCGAGAATCACTGCAGTGAAAGCCAGAACACACATATCTGGAAATATTTGGTAGCGGAACTGTCTATAAATGTATATGCTCGTGTTTGTGAGAGTTCTCCCAAAAGCAAGTATCCCCAAGTACCCTAAAAGCAGGCATACAATCGCACCTGCGATAATCATATGGCTCCTAGCTTTTTCATCAGTCTTGCGCAAATAGATTACAAGCGCTGCACCAACAAGAATAATAATGACCACAGCCAGAGCTGAATGGCTCTCGATTAGGTGGATGAAGTTGGTGTTGTAATTCAACATCAACACTTTTGTATCCCATTCCAGGGATCCTCCGGTCCACGGCAAAAAATTGACCAAGATGTTCACATACAACAAGTTGGTGACTATTACGGTCATGACTTTCAGCATGTGTTCCCAAGTCAGGGAATTTAACACCAAGTGAAGTGTTGTAACTGACGCGGGGTCAAAAGTCCGATACTTCTGGTAAAGAAGATAAGAAAAGCCATAGACTATGTACACGACAGTCATATGAATGAGAATCTTCTTGTTGTTTCGGTGATTCAATCGAGAGTAAAGTGCGGCGGCTGAAAAAACAATGAGTGGAAGGAAGAAAAATGATTCGTAGCAATACATTGATGTCAAGAGCAGTATGTCTGCCGTCAGCAGATGGCTCCCCGGTTCCCTATCGCTACAAAGAAAACTGGTTGTACACATGATAGACAGCAACAGGCAAAGTATCCCGATAAGCAGATCCGTGTGATATGACCAGATAACGATATCAAAGTGGGCAAGAGCTGACATAAAATGTGCCGTGAACAGAAATGACAAAACCCTTGAGTCAAGTGCCGCCTTCAGCAGTATATAGAATGAAATCAGAATGAGCGTGAATAGTGAAAGATGAAAGATGTTGTGCAAGTAAAAAGAGGGGTTGACAAGAATATAGGAAGCGTACAAAACCAAGTGAGAGCAAGGTTGAAACCGGGGATGCCCAAAGAGGTAGTAGCTGCCGACTCTGACAAGCCCTCTCCATCCTGCCTCAACATGATTGAACAGGTAGAAAGCAGTCCAGTGGTCACTGCGAGGAGGGAATTTTATCGCCTCTCCGAAAATGACTAGGACAGATACTGTGAGAATGCTACAAAGAAAGATATCTTTGAGTGTTAATCGAAAAGACTTCGGTTCACTCCCGACGGTATTCAGGTTAGAAATACTTGCTCCCTGTTTTTGCTTCAAACTGCCAGCAAAAAACATAACTAGACATATTATTACTCATTGCCCTGACTAATTCAACCTACTACAACTCCGCGCCCCTTCCATCCGCTTGCCCCCGTCTCAGAAAAAAGCTAGTCTTTTAGTCATGGGTTTCCGGCGATGATTGGGATATTGATTGGCGCGGTGATTGGCGGGTTGGCCGCGTACATTACCGGCGCGGTGGGACTTTTCCCCGCTATTTCGCTCGGCGCCGCAGCCGGGATGCTGGTCGGTGTACTGACCGGCAGTATCGCCTGGATGCTGATACCCAAACCCATCCGCGCGCTGATATTTCTGGCGCTCCTGTTTGCCGCGGCGGACTGGGCTGCAGAGAAATATTATCACGTCTCCCTGCTGGCCGAACTTTCCAGCCGTTTTTCAAAATAGTCCCCCACTCTCGAATCTGTTGAAAAACTACTTCTTTCATCTGTCATACTGGCGAAAGCCGACCTCTATTGCTTCGAAATTTCGCAAACCACTCTGGATACCGGCTTTCGCCGGTATGACGGGCCATTTTTTAACAGACTCACTTTCGTTGACTCGGTGAAGGAATTGTGTTAAGCTATTTTTGGAAATGAATATTGTGCTGGTCGGGATGATGGGGTCGGGCAAAACCACCGTCGGTAAACCGCTGGCGCGCAAACTTAAAATGCGGTTCACGGATGCGGACGCTGAAATTGTCAGGACCGCAGGAATGTCCATAGCTGAAATTTTCCAAACACGCGGTGAAGCGTATTTCCGTAAACTGGAACAGAAAACACTGCGCAGAATCTGCGGCAAGTCCAGACAGGTGATAGCGGCCGGAGGCGGCGCGGCTTGTTTTGAGCAGAACTGGAAATCGTTCCGGAAAAAGAAAAGTCTGGTGGTCTGGCTGAAAACAACACCTGCGGAACTGTACCGCCGGCTCAAAAAACCCGGACAGATTGTGCGTCCGCTGCTGAAAAAAGAAGAGCTCTCGCTCACTGCCATCCAAAGTATTTTGAACAAGAGAGAACGCTATTACCGACGGGCGGACCTGCTGTTGGAAAAGGGAACGGCGGCAAAGACAGCGAAGATGATTGCGCTTTATATTGACCAATTTATACCATGAAACAGATACGCGTATCGCTGAAAGATAAACCTTACACCATCTGCGCGGGCAGTCCGCTCAGCCGGATTGGCAGCGCATTTCGGGAATTGTCCGAGGGTAAAATCAGCAAAGTCCTGGTCGTCACCCAACCATTCGCAAAAAAACATTTTCTGCCGCAGATGCTGCGTTCGCTTAAGAGCGCAGGGCTGAACATTGCGGTCGCCATTGTGCCCGACGGTGAAAAGTACAAGACGCTGGACACCGTGCACAAACTTTACCGCGAGTGCATACGTCACGGACTGGACCGCTCGTCCTGCATCATTGCGCTGGGCGGCGGAGTGACAGGAGACATGGCGGGATTTGCCGCGGCCACGTATCTGCGCGGGATACGCCTAGTGCATGTGCCGACTACATTGCTGGCAATGGTGGATTCGAGTATCGGCGGTAAGACCGGGGTGGATTTGCCGGAATCGAAAAATTCCGTCGGCGCGTTCTATCAGCCGGCGCTTGTGTGGATTGACCCGTCACTTTTGAAAACACTTCCCACGCGCGAATGGCGCAACGGCATGGCGGAAGTCATCAAGTACGGGGTCATTTCCGATGCAAAATTGTTCGCTCTGCTGGAACGGACGGACATTTTCAGCAAACCTGCAGATAGCCCGTTCTGGGCGGACGTGATTGCGCGGTGCGCAGGAATTAAGGCGCTCGTGGTTTCGCAAGATGAGAAGGAGACGCGCGGCGTCCGCGAAACACTGAATTTCGGACACACGCTCGGACACGCGATTGAAAGTGTGACCGGATACAAAGTTTACAAGCACGGGGAAGCCATTTCCATCGGCATGCGCGCAGCGGGTGAAATGGCGCTGAAACTCGGGCTCTGGACTCGTGCTGAGCAGGCGCGGGTGACAGATTTACTGACGAAGACCGGACTGCCGGTGCGGCTGACGCGCGCTTTGCCTGCGGACAAGATCATGCGCGCCATGATGAAAGACAAAAAAGTGCGTCACAAAGAAATCCGTTTTGTCCTGCCGGTAAAAATCGGGAAAGTTGTGGTGCGGAAAGTTTCGCCCGGCGCCGCGCTCTACGGACTGAACCGCGTACAGCCGCGATGAACCGCGCGGCGGTTTTACCTTCCAGCGGACAGCGCGTCGCGCCTGAACAAGCCGTGAGCATGCTGACGGAAACCAATCTGCTCGACCTCGGTGCGCGCGCGCAGGAAATCCGTTTTCAGAAGAATCCCGCGCGGGCAGTCACTTTTGTGATTGATTCCAATCCCAACTATACCAATGTGTGCGTCACGGACTGCTCATTCTGCGCATTTTACCGCAAGCCCGGGGCCAAAGATTCGTACACTCTTACCGTCGAGCAGGTGATGGACAAAGTGAAAAATGCGTCCGAACGCGGCGCAACCACGGTGCTGCTGCAGGGCGGACACAATCCGGACCTGCCGCTGGAATACTATCTGGAACTGGTGCGCGAAACGCGGCGCAGATTTCCGAAAATCACACCGCATTTTTTCACCGCGTCGGAAGTGCAGACCATGTCGCAGGTATCGGGACTCACTGTGCGCGACGTGCTGGAGAAACTATTGGAAGCCGGACAGGTGTCGCTCCCGGGAGGAGGCGCGGAAGTGCTTTCCGAACGCGTGCGCAAGCTGGTAAGCCCGAAGAAAGGCGGTCCGGAGAAGTGGCTCGAAGTGCACCGCGCCGCGCATCAAATCGGGATGAAATCCACAGCTACCATGATGTACGGTCATCTTGAAAAACCCGAAGATATCGTGGAGCATCTGGAACATATCCGCAGACTGCAGGACGAGACGAAGGGGTTCACCGCGTTTGTGCCGTGGAGTTTTAAGCCGAACAACACGACGCTGAATAAGAAAGTGCCTGCAGGCGCATCGTCGAATTATTATCTACGGATGCTGGCGTTTGCGCGGATATATCTGGACAATTTTCCGCATGTGCAGGCGTCGTGGTTTTCCGAGGGTAAAAAGACCGGGCAGACAGCGCTGCATTTCGGCGCGGACGATTTTGGCGGGACACTATTTGAAGAGAACGTGCACCGCGCCACAGACCACATCAACACCACCACGCTGGACGAAACCAAAATGCTTATCCGCGAGGCCGGGTTTCAGCCGGTTCAGCGCGACACGCTCTACAATATAATTAAGAAGTTCTAAAACTTACTGAGCTGCTGGCGGGGGAGGTTCGGGTGGAGCGGGCGGCGTTGCCGCGGCCTGCGCGTTGGCTTGACGGCGCTCTTCGATTTTCTGCTGGATGGCGCGCAGGTTTTCCGGGTTTTTTCTGAAGACAAATTCCAGATTTTCGTAGGCGAGTGAAAAGACGAAAGTTTCCTCAACGGCTTTGACAGTGGCTGTGGCGCTGGTGGGAGTGAGGAGCGAGATTTCGCCGAAATATTTGTCCGCGCCCAGTTCCGCCACCATTTTCTTTTCGCCCGCGACATTTTTCCAGATACCTACTTTACCCTGCTTTATGAGAAAAAGACGGTTGGAGATTTCACCCTGGAACAGGACGGTGGACCCGGCTTTGAAATGGCTTTTTTCCAGATTTTCCACCATGCCCAGAATTTCCTCGTCGTTGCACATGGAGAAGAATTCGAGTGTTTTAAGCGAATCTTTGGCCCACTGATAATCTTCAAAATCAAGCATAAATTTAGTCTATCTTTTTTGGGACTTGCAAGTCAAGGAAAGTTTTTTTTATCTTACGATATCGAGTTTGGTGACTTTGGGGCAGAGACCGAGGCGGGCGCCTTCGCGGAACAGGATTTTTAGCGCGGATTCGCCCTCGCGGCCCATTTCAGCCGTGTCTTCGTTCACGTACATGTTGACGAATTTGCCGGCGGTGACAGCGTCTACGCCGCGTCCGAACTTCATGGCGTACTTAAGCGAATCTGACTGGTTCGCGCGCGCGCATTCGATACTTTCGAGCAGGACGCGGTAGGTCTCTTTGCAGAGTTTGGGGCCGAGATCTTTGCGCACCACGTCGAGACCGAGCGGTATGGGGAGCTTATATTTTTTGTGCCAGAGTTTGCCGAGGTCCGCGACTTTGTGCAGGCCGAAAGAGGCGTAGGTCATCTGGCCTTCGTGAATCACGAGCCCGGCGTCGACTTTGCCGCGCTGCACGGCGGGGATGATTTTGGTAAAGTCCATTACCACCGGCTTAAAATCGCCGAGGAATATTTTCAGCAGCATGTAGGCCGTGGTCTGCAGGCCGGGGACGGCGATGCGTTTGCCCTGCAGGGATTTCAGCGCGCGCGGAGCTTTTGTGACGATAATGGGTCCGTAGTTGCGTCCGACGCTGGCCCCGCAGGCGAGGATACGGTAATTTTTTGCGGCAAAAGGATAGACTGCGGCGGAGATGGCGGTGACTTCGAGTTTCTTTTTGAGCGCGAGCATGTTCAGCGACTGGATGTCCTTTATAACATGACGCACTTTGAAACCGGGCATGCGCACTTTGCCTTTGGCAATGCCGTAGAACATGAACGCGTCGTCCGGGTCCGGACTGTGACCGACTCTGAGAATTTTCATCATACGACGGGAATTATAGCATTTTTCATATCCATCCGGCGGCGAGCGCGGCGGAGATAAGCAAGAGCAGGGCTGAGACCATGTACTGCAGACCGCGCAGAGTCATTTTTTTCACAAAATGGTTGCCGAGGAGCGAACCGGCGAATGCGGCAATCACTGCCGTAGACAAAAGTGCGCCGCGCCCGGAAAGGACCTCTGTCAGTCCGGACTTTGCGTAAACAGTGAGACGCACCATGTCCACCATGCAGGCGATGGTGACGCCGGTACCGATGAAACTTTCATTTGACAGTCCGCATCGAATGAGGCACATACTGCGGAACGCGCCCTGGTGTCCGGACAATCCCCCCAAAAATCCGCTGAGCGCGCCGCCGAACGGCAGGTATTTGGGGTCAAGGGAACGTTTTTCAAAGCCGGGCCAACATTCGAGGATGGCGAAGAATGCGATGAGCGCCGCAGTGGTGATTTTTACCGGTTCGATTTCAAAAGTTTTATTGGAAAGTGTATAGACGGCAAGCGGCTGAAGATGAGACAACTGAGTGAGCGACCAGGCGCCGACAGCGGAAAAGGCCATGGCCGGCAGTCCGAACCGTATGAGCACATTTTTGTCCGCGTGACGGCCCGTGAGCGCGAATTTGAAACAGTTGTTGAGGAAATGGACCACGGCGGTAAGCGCCACTGCCGCTGTCACCGGCGCAAAAAGCGTAAACACGGGTAGAAGAATCGACCCCAGTCCGAACCCTGAAAAAAAAGTCAGTCCTGCCGCGCCCAGCGACGCCAGACTGACGAGAATGTAATCCATTTAAAACTTGTTGCTTAAAAATATGTGCCGGGGGCGAGAGTTGAACTCGCGACCTCTCGCTTATGAAGCGATTGCTCTAACCAGGCTGAGCTACCCCGGCGGTTTAAATTATTTTACTAAGTTTTGGGGCTGGGTTCAAAGGGACCGCTGGGATGGGGTACTAAATGCTGTTACAAAAATGTTACGTTTTGTTGGGGATATATTCAGGTCTGGCCGGGTATACTTTAGCAGATTCTCCAGAATTGGGGGATTGGGGAGGGAGTTATCGTATGGTCGGCACACCGTCGGGGAAGAACAATTCTATAACATATTTTTCACGCGCCGTGTCATTTGCGGTCGTGTCTGCGTTTCTGTTCAATCTGTGCGCGGCGACGTTTGCTGAGTCGTCCATGTGGGAAGAGCGGCAGTATGCTCTAAAACAAATGCAGCAGACGGAATCCAAAGTACATCAAGCTTTGAGCGCTCCCCAAAAACAAGCATCCGCCAGCCAGTCTGCGGCGGTCCAGCGGAAGTTCCAGGAACTGAGCGGGGTACAGATGCCGGACGAGCTCGCGTCTGTGTCGGAAGTGTGGAGCGCGGACACGTCATCCGGTCCGGTTGTTATTCACATTCAGGACGCGCACGGTCATTATGCAGGTCAAAAGAATCTGGCCAATGTCTTGAAACTCTTTGCTTCAAACAATCCGGAACAACTTCTCCCCGTATACATCGAAGGCGCATGGACCGATATGCATCCGGAATGGCTGACCGCGTTCCCTTATAAGGAAGCCAACCGCAGGACCGCGGAATCTCTGCTCCGCATGGGTCTGCTCACGGGCGAAGAATATCTCACTATGACCGAGGGTAAACAGGTGCTGGATATCCGCGGTCTGGAAGATGAAACCACTTACAAATACAATCTGGAAACACGCCAAATGCTGGATGAGCAGCGCCCGGTATTGCAAGCGCAGGTGGAATCGCTGGAAAAACGGCTGGCAAAAATAAAGGAACGTCTTTACAATAATGAACTGCGTTTGTTGGATGCGGGCGGCGTTCAGTATGCGCGGGGTAAACTGTCGCTGGCAGAGTATGTGGGATTTTTTAAACAGAATTTTCCGAATGAACTGAAAAAGTTCGGGCATTTGCAGAAACTGGTACGGTTCCAGGAGATGGAATCTCAAATACAATTATCCGAACTGGAAACTGAAATCAAGAATTTCTTTAAAGATATGGGCGGAATTCTGGACCAGAATTCTTTGGCGCGGCTGAGCGGGCTGAGTTTGGAACATCGTCTGGGGAGAATGGGGTCGGAGTCATATTACAGCATGATTTTGACGATTGCGGATGCGCATCAGATTGTGTTGCCGAAGGTGAAACGGTACGCGGATTATCTGACGCATTATGGGGATATAAGCACGGCGGGAATTGCAGAGGAATTGTCAGCGCTGGAAAAGAGCGCGTATGAGAGCTGTTTTACGAGGATGACCCGGCTACGCGATGTGGCGGAAATGAATTTTTCATTGCGCAGGCATATGAAATTCTGGAACGAACTGTTTGCCCCCTCGGATTGGAAAGAGTATCAGAAGTCGGGATTGCCGTCGCTGGTGGAGGTGGAGCAGTTCATTACTAATTATGAAAAGGCGATGGGGATAAAAGGTGAGCGCGGGCAGGGGAAACAGATGGATTCCCGCCTGCGCGGGAATGACGGGGGAACGGGGACTGCGCGGCAGGAGGCGGGGCTGACGCGGCAGAGAGCGGACGGCAATTCACCCACATACGCGCAATGCAAGATTATTCAGGAATCGTACTATAGACTTGCTTTCAAACGCGATGATATACTGTCGGACAATTTCATGAAACAGGTCAGGGAGATGAAACCTGCTGACCCGAAGGGGCCGCGTCCGGTGGCGGTATTGATTGCGGGCGGATTTCACACTGCGGGGATTGTAGAGCATTTGCGCGCGAACGGGATTTCGTACGCGGTGGTCCAGCCCAAACTGACTGCGCCTGCGGACAAACCCCGTCCGGATGTGAAAGAAGTCATGCCTGTGGACGCGGAAACCATCCGAAAAGAGTATCTGCAGAATCTAAGAATCATGATGGATGATAAATCCGTCACTCCG